>CAZHLB010000766.1:680-3643 GCA_964533005.1 uncultured Saprospiraceae bacterium | reverse complement strand
GCGGCAGCGGCGAAACTTAAAAATCAGCCATCTTTCTAAAATTCATTCCCCTGCTGCCGC
Organism: uncultured Saprospiraceae bacterium; assembly: GCA_964533005.1. Taxonomy (GTDB): domain Bacteria; phylum Bacteroidota; class Bacteroidia; order Chitinophagales; family Saprospiraceae; genus UBA6168. The sequence continues at coordinate 3,583 of CAZHLB010000766.1, read as the reverse complement.
CGCTTTGCAACTGGCGCTTGCAGGCAGTTGCGCTAAACCCGTGTCGTGCTTTGATGAAAAGGTCTGCAAGCGCCAGTTGCGAACCAGCGGCAGCAGAGAACTTCCATCGCCAAAGACAAAAGCATCAATTTCAAACCCGTTTTCGCCTATTTTTGCTGACAAAACCTGCCAGCCATGAAAGCAACAAGACCATTCGACGATTTCATAGACCTTTTAATAGCGAATACCAATCCGGCTTCGATAGTTGATTTCAAGCCAAAAGAAGCCACCGTGCGCCGAATCGAAACCTTGCTTTTCAAGGAAAAAGAAGGCGAGATTTCGCCGGATGAAAAAGCGGAACTCGACCGTTTTTTGATGATGGAGCACGTCATCCGGCTCGCAAAAATCCGTGCCCGCCAAATGCTCAAAGCCGCATGAGCCGCCACATTCCCGCTGCCTGGCGCAAGTTGATTGCCGAGCGAGCTTTCCATCTCTGCGAATATTGCCTTATCCACGCTGACGACACTGCCTGGACTTGCCCGGTTGACCACGTCATCAGCCTCAAACACGGCGGCGCTCATCATCCCGACAACCTGGCGCAAGCTTGCCTCATCTGCAATCGGGACAAAGGCGCTGATTTGGGAACCATCTTGAAAAGCGGTGAATTTGCTCGCCTTTTCAATCCTCGGAAAGACAAATGGTGGGAGCATTTCGAGCTAAAAAACGGCTTGATTTTGCCCAAAACCGACATCGGCGAAGCCACCGTAAAAGTCCTCGGCTTTAATCATCCCGACCGGGTAGCGGAGCGGCAATGGTTAATTGAACAAGGTCGGTATCCACATCCTGATGCACTCAGGTTTATCCAAAGCAATTTCGAACCATGACTCAACCCGTCCGCACCCTCATCGCTCAAGGCAAGCTGCACCAAGCCCTCGAAGCATTGGCAGCCGCCCAGCCCGCCGCCCTTTCCCTGCTCGCCGAATACAACCGGGGGCATCAAGCATACCTACTCAACACCATCACCTACGAAGAATGGAGCCGCATCCAATCGAGACTGACAGCGGCGGCACTGGCATTACCTGCAACGCCCGCCGAAACCCCTGCGGTAACACCTGCCCCGCCGCCGCCGACCGGCGCTGCGAGCCGCCGTTTCAACATTTTCCTATCTTATTCCCACCAGGACGAAGCGCTGAAAGACCGCCTCCACGTCTTCCTCGCCCCGCTACGCCGAAGCGGCAAAATCGCTGTCTGGCACGACCGGCAAATCCTGCCAGGGCAGGAATGGGACACTGCCATCAAACAGGAAGTGGCAACGGCAGACCTGGTGCTGCTGCTGGTCAGCCCCGATTTTTTGGCGTCGGACTACATCTGGCAACATGAAATCTCGAAGGCGATGGAGCGCCACGAGCGGCGGGAGGCAACAGTTATCCCCGTTTTTTTAAAGCCCTGCGACTGGCGGGAGATGCCATTCGCAAGGGTGCAAGGCTTGCCTCGAAACGCTCGCCCGGTGACACAATTTGCCAACCAGGACGAGGCTTTTTTGGAAATCGTGCAGGGCATCCGGCGGGTGTTGGATTAGATATCCTCATTCGCCTCCTCCAAATCAAACGCCTCCGCATCGAACTCCCCGCCAATCCAATCCAGCATCTCCTCGTGCTCCGGGTGCTTCGGGTTTTTGATAGCCTTCAAAAAGTCTTCGTAGCCCCAAGCGCCGCCGCAGTCATCCGGCGGGCAAGCCCGTTTACCGGCGATGCACCGGGGGTATTTCACGCCCTTTTCAGCGTCGAGGATTTTTTCCAACAGGATTTCGTGCCGCCAGTCGTCGCCAAAATCGTAGGTGTACAGCCCTTTTTGGTTTTCGCCGGTCAGGCATTGGCTCAACTTTGTCTTCGACACCAGTTTGCCGCCCATGTCTTCCGCACTTTCTTTGTCGCCGAAATACTCTTCTCCGTGGAACTCGAAGCTGGTCAGGTGGTAGCCGCCCCAGCCCATGACACGGAGAATGAGGTCGCCCAATTTGTCCAATTTGATGTCGGAAGATACTTCCACCCTTCTCCAGACAGGCGGTTTCACTTCCTTCAAAGTGATTTTGAGTTGATAAATTTTGCTCATTGCAGTTGTGATTTTATAGTTTTTCTTCGCTCTCCTTGCATTTGCATCCACGAAATTAGAAAGTTTGGCTTCCCCTATCGCTTCCTCGCCAACGTCACCCCATCGCTCAAAGGCAGCAAACTCACGTCCACCCGCTCGTCGTGCTTCAGTTTTTTGTTCATCGCCTGGATGGCGTTGAGGTTTTCATCCACGATGGTTTCGTCCACCACCTTGCCTTCCCAAAGCGTGTTGTCGAGCATGATGAGACCGCCGGGGCGCAGCAGTTGCAGGCACAATTCATAATAATTATTGTAGCCCGGCTTATCAGCGTCAATGAAAGCGAAGTCGAAAGTGCCTGCCTGTCCTTCGTCGAGCAAGCGCTGCAAAGTGAAATCGGCAGGCGCAAGGCGCAGGTCAATTTTGTGCGCCACGCCAGCCTTGCGCCAGTAGCGGCTGCCGACGGCAGTCCATTCGGCGCTGATGTCGCAGGCGATGATTTTGCCGTCGTCGGGCAAGGCGAGAGCGACGGCAAGAGCGCTGTAACCCGTGAAGACGCCGATTTCGAGCGTCCGTTTTGCACCCATGAGTTTGACGAGGAGTTGCATGAACTGCCCTTGTTCGGGGGAGATTTCCATTTCGGATTGCTCCATTTTCATGGTTTCGGCACGGAGGGCTTGCAGGTCGGGATGCTCCCGGAGGGAGTGGTCGAGGATGTAATCGTACACCTCCTTCGTAATAGACATTGTTTGATTTGACATGGCAAAACAGGAGGAGGGGGGGGGGGGGGGGTTTTTTTTTTTTTTTATTAATAATATTAAAATAAAAAAAACACA
>CAZHLB010000766.1:0-670 GCA_964533005.1 uncultured Saprospiraceae bacterium | reverse complement strand
CCTGAAAAATCAGCCGCCTCCAAAGAATATAATCCGCCCAAAAATGAAAAGGGTTAATGTTTTTGCAAACATCAACCCTTTCCATTTTTCGAGCGCCGGGCAGGTCAGGCGACCATTTCTTCCAGCAGTTTGGCGGCTTTTTTCGAGCCGTGTGTTGCCGCTTCTTTCAGGTCGTTGACGTAGCCGCTCTCGCCAGCTTTTTGTCGAGCAAGCCCCCGGTTGAAAAATTGGTCGGCAACGCTGGGCGCTTCTTCCCGGTGGGTGTCGAACTTGAACATGCCGTTGAACGCATCCACCGCTTCCTTGTATTCTCCCACCTCGAACAGCGCCTTGCCGTAGTTGAACAGGGCATTTTTTTGCCACTTGAAGTTCGGGTCTTCGGGCAGGAAGGTGCGCTTCGTGACCATTTTCAACTCGAAAATGGCTTTTTGAAACTCGCCCAATTGCAGGTGCAATTCGCCTTTGAGCCGCCGGGCGCTCCAGTAGATGGGCTGATGTGGGATAGATTTTACCACCGCCAATTCCAGGTCTGCAATAGCGCCGGGAACATCGTTCCGCCTGATTTTTACATTCGCCCTGCCCCAGTATGGGTCGGGGTTATTTGGATTGATGTCAATGCTTTTCGTGAAATCATAGAGTGCATCCTGGTAATTGCGCAGCTTGAAATTGA
>CAZHLB010000765.1:0-3651 GCA_964533005.1 uncultured Saprospiraceae bacterium | reverse complement strand
GGTGAGAAAATTTCTGAAAGAAATTTTCTCACCGGCATCGGAATTCCACCTGTCAGCTTTTTTGCAATTGAACTCGATGCTGCTTGCCATATTAGCTGCCTTTTTGCTGGTGCTTATTGCCGTGTTAACCTGGCAAGTTGGCAAGTTGCATGAGCTTTTCAAGCAAAATGGAACCGCACCGGAAACGCTTGAAAAACTCGCCCTTGCCCGAAATTTCTCGCTTTTCGCTCTTACTTTAATCACTGTATTTCTTCTTGCTGCCGTCTATTTTCTCATCCAAAACACACCCTGGGAAGGTCATTTTTTCGAGTGGCTAAACCTGCTCGTCCGCTGGTTTCACGTGACCATCGGCATCGCATGGATTGGCGCATCTTTCTATTTCGTCTTTCTGGAAAACAGCCTCAACCGCACCAAAAACCTGCGCCCGGAATTGGCGGGAAACCTCTGGGCAGTGCATGGCGGCGGCTTTTATTATTTGGAAAAATACAAGGTCGCTCCCGAAAAAATACCGGCGGAATTGCACTGGTTTAAATACGAGGCATATTTCACCTGGATTAGCGGCGTGGCATTGCTTTTCATAGTTTATTATTTCAACGCCGGGGCGATGTTGATTGATAAAAACATAGCCGCAATTTCAACGGGGGCGGGCATTTTAATTGGCATAGGCTCGATGCTGGTTGGCTGGTTTATTTATGATATGCTTTGCAAAACGCCGCTCGTAAAAACGGGAATATGGTTTGCGTTTTTAGGCTTCATTTTATCGGCGGCGCTCGCCTGGTTTTTGACACATATTTTCAACAGCCGTGCGGCATATATTCACTTCGGCGCAGTGCTCGGCACACTCATGGCGGGCAATGTTTTTTTTGTCATTATTCCCTCGCAAAAGGCAATGGTAAAAGCGGCAAAAGAAGGCAAACCGCTCGACCCTGCGCTCGGAAAACATGCAGGTTTGCGCTCGCTGCATAATAATTATCTGACCCTGCCGGTGCTTTTTGTGATGATATCAAACCATTTTCCCAGCACTTTCGGGCATGGCTGGAATTGGGCAATTTTAGCGGCAATTGCGCTGGCAAGCGCCATTATCAAGCATTTTCACAACCTTTATGAAAAGGGGCAAACGGCGGTTTGGCTGCTGCCGCTCGGCTTCGGGATGTTGCTGGCATTGGTTTTTGTCACCGCCCCGGAAATGAATAAAGGCGCTTGCAAAGAGCAGGTTTCCTTCGCTCAAATTCATGCAATTGTCAACGAACGGTGCATATCCTGCCACTCGTCGCAGCCCACCGACGAGCTTTGGTCTGCGCCGCCAAATGGCGTGAAATATGACACGCCGCAGGAAATCGTGAACATGAAAGATAAGATTATGCAGCGGGTCGTGCTGACGAAGACGATGCCGCAAAATAACAAGACGGGGATGCTGCCGGAAGAAAGAGAATTGCTGCGTTGCTGGATTGAGCAAGGCGCTAAAATTGAATAATGAAAGGTGACACCTTTCAAAAAGGTGTCACCTTTGAAAACCATTAAAAAGACAATTAACGCAAATGGTTTTAAATAGAAAATGGCTCATTTTGGGCGCTTTCGGATTATTTGCCGTTTCGATAATGCTTCTCGACCAAGATTGCAAAAAAGGTCGCATCGAGACGGCGGTCGCTCACGACACGGTTTTTTTGTCCAAGCATTGGGAAAAAGCCATCCCACACCAAGCTATTCCCAACGGTCTGACTTCCCTGAGCGCACAAAGCTGCGGCAGTTGCCACACGGAAATTTACAAGGAATGGCAGCAATCCACTCATGCCGTGGCATTTCAAGACCCGCAGTTTCAGGCAGAATGGAAAAAAGACAAGGTATATGTGTGCCTGAACTGCCACACGCCTTTGCAAAACCAGCAAGAGCTTATTGTTACCGGCTTGCTCGATGGCGATTATTTGACGCCGATAGCAAAAAAGAACCTTGATTTCGACGCACACCTGCAAGCGGAAAGCATCACCTGCGCCACCTGCCACGTCAGAAATGGAAAAGTAATTGGGACGAAAGGGCTTTCCACTGCGCCGCACCCGACGGCAAAAGAGGTCGAATTTTTATCGGAAAAGCTCTGTCTTGGCTGCCACAATGTCGTGGATGAGTTGAGTGCGGCGCTCGTTTGCACGTTTGAAACCGGCGATGAATGGCAAGACAGTTGGGCAGCCAAAGAAGGAAAAAATTGCATCGGTTGCCACATGCCGCAGACGCAACGAGCTTTGGTTCCGGGAGGGCAGGTTCGCCCTGCGCACTTTCATCACCTGCCCGGCTCAGGCATCCCGAAATTTTATGGCATGAAGGCGAATGGACTGAACAGCTTGGAAATCACTGCGGATTCTGTAAAAAGCACTTATCGAGTGGGCGAAATGCTGCGATATTCCATTCGGGTGAAAAACAGCTTTGCCGGTCATAAGACGCCGACGGGCGACCCGGAGCGTTTTTTCCTGGTAACTTTTCGGGCAGCAGACATGGAAAATAAAGTGCTTTTGGAAAAAGAATACCGCATCGGCGAGGAATGGCAATGGTATCCGCAAGCAAAAAAATTGTCGGAAAATAACCTCGCCCCAAAGGAAGAAAGGGTTTTCGATTATGAGCTTATATTGAAAGAAACAGGGAAAGTCCGCCTGGAAGTGGAAATCACTAGACACCGGATGAGCGAGAAAAATGCAACATACATGGGCATTTTAGAAGAATACCCGTTGTCGGTAATTGTTTTCAGCCGGAAATATGATTTTGAAGTCAATGGAAGCATTCAATAACCTTGATAAAATCGAGTTGGAAAAAGCATTAAATACATGCTGCGGCTCGACCCGCTGGGCGGCGCAAATGGCTGAATTTCACCCGTTTGAAAACGAAGCGCATTTATTTTCGGCGGCAACAAAAATATGGTTTGAGCAATGCAATATGGAGGACTGGCTCGAAGCATTTTCTTGCCATCCGAAAATCGGCGACGTGGCTAATTTAGCCAAAAAATTCGCCGCCACGAAAGATTGGTCGAGCAGTGAACAAGCGGGCGTTCAGGTTGCTTCATTGGAAACTTTGCAAGCATTGGCGGAAGGCAATCAGGCTTACGAGGAGAAATTCGGCTATATTTTTATCGTCTGCGCCACCGAGAAAAGTGCGGAAGAAATGCTGTCTCTGCTGTCGCAACGGCTTGAAAATGAGCCGGAAAATGAAATTCATATTGCCATGCAAGAACAGGCAAAAATTACCGAAATCAGGCTTAAAAAATTACTGGCATGAGTCAAATTACAACGCATATATTGGACACGTCAAAAGGCATACCTGCACCGGGTATTCGGGTCTGGCTTGAAAAAAACGGCATTTTGCTCGGCGATGGTGTTACCGATAAAAATGGACGTATCAGCGATTTATTACCCGAAGGACAAATTCTGACGCCCGGCGAATATGAATTGAATTTCGAGACGGGTGAATATTTTGAAGCGGCTGGTATTCAATCGTTTTATCCGAAAATAGTTATTCATTTTTCGGTCTTTGACGATAGCCATTATCATGTGCCATTGTTGGTCAGCCCGTTTGGATATTCAACTTATCGGGGCAGCTAAGACCTCAACAGAGGTAGGCATTTTTCAATAAAATTTGGGCTTATTTGGCGTCTGCGTGAAACACCTGTCT
>CAZHLB010000764.1:0-3651 GCA_964533005.1 uncultured Saprospiraceae bacterium | reverse complement strand
GCCCAGGCAAAAATTTCGCCCCCAAAGGTCACAGGTGGAAAACGGGTTTTTGAGGAGAAAAAAAATTTCATTTTTTTCTCTCCAAAAAACCCGTTTTCCACCTGTCAGCTTTTCGCCAAAAACTTTTTTCAGAAACAAAGTAACGCTTCTCAGAACAGCCTGATAAACGGTCGTATCTCAGAAAAAAACTTACCGCACCGCTTCCAATATTCACACCACACCAATATTCATCAGCAAACGCAACGGAAAGGAAAAAGCAGCCAGCTATTTTCCCCCGAAAAAAGGATTAGCAAATCGTCTCGAAAGGGTTTTAGGGTACGCCATTGGTGATGCCGCAACCATGCAGTTGCGGCATGGCGGAAACGTTGGTTTCCGCCTCCTTTTTCCTTTCGGTACGCAAAAAACCAAGTGGATTTTCGCTAACCCCGGAAACCAAAATTAAGAGGGTTTTAGGTGTATCATTTAACTTCCAGAAAACCATCTTTTTCCTTTCCGTTGCTGGTGCAAACACAACGCATTTTTTTTGAAACACATAGTCACATAGAAAACATAGTTTTCTGATTTTCAACCCCCTATGTGAACTCATGTGACTATGTGTTTAAAAAAAAAGTCGTGTTATCCCTACCCCCTCCCACCGACTGAATTTCTTCAATTTCCAATTCTTAATTTCTTCATCATCCGTTGCCCCGCACCGGCATTTGGCTCGCACCAAAACGCTGTAAACCAGCTTTTTGCCTTTGCCAAACAGGCGGAACGGGCAGCGCCAAAAAACCTCATTTTACATGAGACAGCTCTATTGTTTTACCGTCAGAATGCTCGCCATCGCAGCCTTATTTCTGACCATTTCTACCCTGAATGCGCAACAGCGCCCACCGCTTACCGAGCCTCAAAGCAAAGCGGTTTCGACCCCAACCAACATCGTGTCACCGTTTGAAGTGACGTCCCCGAAAGCTGACTTCCAATCGGTGGTCAAAGAAGCAACCTACCTGAAATTGAATGCGGAAAACCTGCAAAAAGCCATGAAAGACCAGCCCAGAGAAATGATTTTCTCAGTGCCGCAAAAGAATGGCGGCAAGGTCGAACTGCTGCTTGAAAGGCAGGACATTTTGACCCCGGATTTCAAAGTCACCGACCAGACTGGCAAGGTAATTCCCTGGCAACCAGGTGCTTACTATCGGGGCGTCGTCCTCGACCGGAAAAAAGAAGATGGCAAATCCGAAAGCCACGACCACCAGCAAATGGCAGCCCTCAGCATCGTTGACGGCGAAATCATGGGCATGATGAGCATCGAAGGCGATAATTACGTGCTGGGCAAAGTCGGCGGCGAAGGCGGCAAAAAGTCTTCGGACTACGTGCTTTACAACGACGCCAATTTGAGCATCGCCAATAATTTTCATTGCCAGACGGCAATTGAAAAGCACCTGAAAGGCACGGGTCAACCTGCGCTCGGCGAGATGCCGGTGGCGACCAACGTGGTGAAAATCTATTTCGAGGCGGATTACCAAACCTACCTCGACAAGGGCAGCAGCATCGGCAACGTGGTCGCTTACGTGACCGGGTTGTTCAACATGGTGGCGACGATTTACCACAATGAAAGCATCGTCACGCAGATTCAGCAGGTGGGCGTTTGGACGATTCCTGACCCGTATCCTATCAATACTTCCAGCGGTTCCGGCGACGTGCTGAATAGTTTTTCCAGCGCCATGAGCGGCGGTTTTCCGGGGGATTTGGCGCATTTGGTTTCCACCAAAAACGTCGGGCACGGGGGCATCGCCTGGATTGACGTGCTTTGTTACGGCAGCAACAAATACTACCGCACGGCTTATTCCAACATCAGCAACAGCTACAACAATTTCCCGCTTTATTCCTGGACGATTGACGTGGTTACGCACGAAATGGGGCACAATCTCGGTTCGCCGCACACCCACGATTGCGCCTGGGGCGCAGGCAGCAACCAGTCGCTCGATAATTGCGCTTCGAATGGCGGCGGCTGCCCGGTGGCTCCTGCGCCAGTCAATGGCGGCACCATCATGAGTTACTGCCATCTGACGGCGGCGGGCAAGAATTTCAACAACGGTTTCGGCGCTCAGCCGGGCAATTTGATTCGCAGCCGGGTGAATGGTTCCGGTTGCCTCAGCAAAGCTTTCCTGAATTGCGCCGGCGCAACCAGCATCACCTGCGGGCAAAGCATCAGCGGCTCCACCGTCGGTTTTCCGAACAACGTCAACACCTACGGCTGCAACAGTTGGCTGCAATCGGGCGGCGAGCGGGTTTTCATGTTGCAAACCACCGAGCCGGGCAACATCACCGCCACCTTGTCGAACCTGACCGCCGACCTCGACGTGATTATCCTCGACGCTTGCAGCGAAAGCAACTGCCTTGCCGAAGGCAACAATTCCGCCACCGTCTGGAACGCCAGCCCCGGCATGTATTTCATCGTGGTGGACGGCTACCAGGGCGCAGCGGGCAGTTTCACCCTGACCGTGAATTGCAGCGGGCATTGCTTCACCACCGGCAAGACGAATTTCGAGTTCATCCAAAACGTCAGCATCGGCTCGATTGCCAACAATTCCGGCAACAACTACGGCTACGCAGATTTCACCGGCAAGAAAACCGCCATCCAGCGGGGCGGCTCTGCGCCGGTTTCGCTGACGCCGGGCTTCATCAGCGGCACGTGGACGGAATATTGGAGAATCTGGATTGACTTCAACCACGACAAGGATTTCACCGATGCGGGCGAGTTGGTGTTCGCCAGCGGCGGCTCCACGACGACCGTGAATGGTACTTTGTATGTGCCCAATTCCGCCCCGTACGGCGAGACCAGGATGCGGGTCGCCATGCGCTTCGGCAGTGCGCCCACGCCTTGCGGCACGTTCTCCGGCGAAGTCGAAGACTACACGGTGGACATCCAGCCGTACTGCCCCTCGCTGGGCAACTCCGGCTACGAATTCATTGACAGTGTGCGCATCGGCAGCTACGTCAATGGCTCCGGCAACAACGGCGGCTACGCCAATTTCCCCTTCTCCAACATCGAATTGCTCAAAGGCGACTCGGTGGAAATTGGACTGACGCCCGGCTTCACCGGCGGCGCCTATTCCGAAAACTGGAAGGTCTTCATTGACTTCAACCAAGACCGTTTCTTCGATGCTACGGAACTGGTCTATGCCTCCGCCACACCCACCGCTACGACGCAGACCGGCAAGATTTTCATCCCGAACAGCGCCTTCACCGGCACGACGAGGATGCGGGTGACCATGCAATACTTCAGTGCGCCCAGCGATTGCAGCTACTCGTTCTGGGGCGAAACGGAAGATTACTCGGTGAACATCACGCCGTTCTGCGCCTCCGCCGGTAGCACCGCATTCGAGTACATCCAATCGGTGAGCATCGGCAGCCAGTCCTTCCTCTCCGGCAACAACGGCGGTTACGGCGATTTCACCAACTTCGTGTTCGAAGTGCAACAAGGCGAACCGGAAGGCATCCTGCTCACCCCCGGCTTCGTGAGCGGCAAGTACCCGGAAGGCTGGCGGGTATGGGTTGATTTCAACCAAAACAAAATCTTCGAGATAGATGAGCAAGTCCTCGAAGCCGCTCCCACGCCCGACCCGGTTTTGGACGTGCTGGCTTTGCCCGACGGCATCAAGGAAGGCA
>CAZHLB010000763.1:0-3654 GCA_964533005.1 uncultured Saprospiraceae bacterium | reverse complement strand
CCATCTTCCATTCCATCAACAATCATGTAATCATGTAATCATCAATCATGTAATCAAAAACGGCTTTCATCACCCAATAATCAAAACTTGAATTAAGACCATAATGAAGCATATAATCCTCCCCCTTCTCCTCCTTTTCCTCGCCGCCTCCACGGCAACGAGCCAAACCTACCGCCAGTACATGAATGCGGCAGACGAGGCTTTCCAGGAAAAAAATTACTACGCCGCCATCAAGTATTTCCAGCAAGCCATCGCCATCGAAGGCGAGTCGCCCGAATTGCTGTACAAATACGCCGAAGCGGCAAGGCTTTTCAAGGCTTTCACCTTTGCGGACACGGCTTACACGAAAGTGATGAACAGTGAAAAAGCAAGCGAGTATCCCCTCGCAGCTTACTGGCTGGCGACGGTGAAAAAAGAGGTGGGTGCCTACGCCGAAGCCCAGGCGCTGTTCAAACAATTCCTGGCGTCGAACACCAGGGGCACGCACCAGGCAGAAGTGAACCACGCCAACGAAGAAGTGCAGGAACTGGACTGGGCAATCCAAGCCATCCAAAACCTCGACGAAAACGTGACCATCGAGCAGTTGGACACGAACAATCTGAACTCGCCGTACTCCGAATTTGCGCCTGCGATGTGGAACGGGCAACTGGTTTTTTCCAGCCAAATCAAGCAGGTGGAAGTGGTGGAAGGCTTGCCTGACCGCCATTTTTCGCAGGTTTTCATGATGAAAGAAGGCAGCCGCCGGGTTGACCTTGCGCCTTTCAACGATGAAAAAAAGCAGACGGCGAATGCAGCTTTCAGCCCTTCGGGCAAACGGGTTTACTTCAATCTCTGCGAATACGTGGGCGAGAGCGCAGAAATCCGCTGCGAGATTTGGTACAGAAACATTGACGACAAAGGCAATTTCGGCGAAGCGGTGCGCCTGCCGGGAAACATCAACATGCCCGGCAGAACTGCCACGCAACCAACGATTTGCTTCGACGAAGCCACCGGAAAAGAGACGCTCTTTTTCACCTCCGACCGACCCGGCGGCAAAGGCGGGCTGGACATCTGGGCGACCGAAACCGAGTCGGACAGCACCTTTTCCGCACCCTTCAACCTCGGCGAAATCAACACGCCGGGCAACGAGGTTTCGCCGTTTTACCACAACATCAACAAGCACTTGTATTTCAGCACCGACGGGCGGCAAGGCTTCGGCGGCTACGATATTTATAAAGCGTCTTCGATGAATGGCGGGCAACGTTGGGACTTGCCGGAGCACCTGCCGCCACCGTACAATTCAAGCTACAACGACTGGCATTTCTGGTTGAACGAGACGCAGACGAAAGGCTATTTCGCATCGAGCCGCCTGGGTAGCCACGTGCTCGAACCGGAATTTCAATCCTGCTGCGACGACCTGTATTCCTTTCAAATTCAGATAGTTAAGCTCAATCTTTTCACCTTCAACAAGCGGGACGCCAAGCCGCTCGAAGGCGTCACCATTGACCTGTTCGAGTTTGGAAAGGAAGGCGAATTGAAGCTGACGACCGTGACCAACCCGACCGGCAATGACTTCACTTTCGACCTGAAACGGGGCACGAAATACTCCGTGCTGGCGAACCGGGAAGGCTTCCTGCCGCTGCGGGACACGATTGATTTGACCCTCCCGGCAAACCGCCAAGCCGCCGAAATCGAGAAGAAACTTTACCTCATTCCCAACGACGTGCAACTGCACGTCACCTCCTTCAACAAGCGCACCGGCAACCCGCTCAAAGACGTCGAAGTGCGCTTGGTGATTGCCGGTCAGGAGGTGGATTTCAAGCGGAACAAGGAAGGCAACGACGTGCATTTTACCCTCGAAAGGGGCAAGATGTACGAGTTGATTGGCAGCAAAGTCGCCTACTTCGGCGATACTGCCATGATTGACCTGCGCTTCGACAAGACCACCACCGACATTGACCAGAAACTCTTCCTGCGCCCGAAGGAAATCGAGGACTTCCCGCCCCTCGTGATTTATTTCGACAACGACTATCCCAACCCGAAGACCCGCATGACCACGACCGAGTCTTCCTACGAAGAAACCTGGACGCAATACATGGCTCGGCGGGAGAAATTCCGGGAGGAATACGTCAAGTCGCTGGTCGGGCAAGACAGTTTCGTGGCAGCCCGGCGCATCGAGGCATTTTTTGACCGGGAGGTGAACAATGGCTTCCTGAGCCTCCAGGTTTTCACGGAAAACGTGCAGCAAATCCTGGAAAATGGCGACTTCAAAGTGGAGTTGGTCATTCAAGGTTTTGCCAGCCCCAGGGCGGGCCCAGATTACAATTTCGCCTTGTCGCAGCGCCGGTCGGATTGTTTGAAAAACCATTTCGAGGCTTGGAATGGCGGCGTGTTGAAGCCTTATATCGAGAAGGGAATGCTCGTGATGCAGGTGGTTGGCTACGGCGAGAAATTATCGCCGCAGTATATTTCAGATAATTTGGACGACGAGCGGGAGAGCATTTATTCGGTGACGGCTTCTTTTGAACGGAAGGTGGCGATTATTGGAGCGAGGCGGGTGGCGGATAACTAAGAAGGGGACAAGACCTGTCAGCACTTGAAGTGCTGACAGGTCTGATTTTCAATCAAAAACAAACCAATGGAACTGACTTTTGACATACGGGGAAACTTGTTTCCGCATACGAGAACTACTATCACGCTGGATGAATTTGAAGAAATGTTTGTAAAGCGTTTTCCGGAAAATTCTACCCGGCACAAGCACTTTGAAAATTACAAAAGGTATATCCGGGACTTTCAGGAACAGGTTACGCCGAATTTTGTACAGTGGGTAAATGGTAGCTTTGTAACCAAAGTAATTAATCCGGGTGATATTGATTTTGTAGGCTTGTTGGATTTCAAAATAGCGCTGGAAAAAGGGAAGATAATTGAGGCATACTTTAAAGAAAGAGGCGCTGAAAAACACTATGAACTCGATGCGTATATTGTCAAGTTATACCCTGAAAATCATGCTTCCGCTTTTTTTACTAAATCCGACTTGATGTATTGGAATGACTGGTTTTCAAATACCAAACCGGGTAGAACAAATAAGCGGCTTCCGAAAGGCTATGTTGAACTCCAATTTTCTGAAAAATAAAAACAATGTTAATCATGAATAATAGTGTCGTAATTGATGAAAGGATGCTTGATATCATTGATATCCTCGAGCAAATTGAGGACGTCAACCGCATGATTGAGCTGCATAAAAATGGCGGCGACCCTTTCATGCAAAGTCAATATGAATACAGGCGTTCCAAATTCTTGATTAAGCTGAGAAAGGCTTTGGAAGTATTTAGCGTCCATCCTGCCGACCTTATGGAAATGCAGGTAGCAGCATGAGTTGCTTTTACCATAATCAGCAATTGCCATGAAAAATAGCTTCAATGACGAGCGAATGATAAAGTTGAAGAACATTCTCCTTCAAATTGAGGACGTGGACAAAATGATTGAGCTTCATAAAGACGACCAAAACAAGCTGATGCTTGAACAATATCAGTATCGCCGTGAAAGATTTCTGCTAAAGCTGAACAAAGCTTTGAAGGAGTTTAAGATAAACCCGGTTGAAATGACTGAACTGACTGCTTAATTTCTATTGGAGAGCGGTGATTTTTATAGCCAGTTTTTGGAAAAAAATTGGCT
>CAZHLB010000762.1:0-3667 GCA_964533005.1 uncultured Saprospiraceae bacterium | reverse complement strand
CTTGCCGCCGAGTTTCAGCAAAATTGAAAAGACGGGCGCATGGGATACTATCATCGTGGTAAAAGGCGGTAAATATGGAATGATTGACGTGCATGGAAATAACGTCTTTCCTTTTGAATTCGACGTGATTTGGGAGGACAGATATGAAACCGATAATTGCGTTTTTCAAAAAAACGGACTGTTTGGCGTAATGACCATTCTTGGGGATACCATATTGCCGTTTGAATTTTCTAAAATTTATTCCCAAGGCTGGACATTCGTTGTGACAGACCGAAAGGGGAAAAAAGGCATTTATGACGTAAATGGATTTATCCTCTTGCCGGTGGAGTATGATGAAATTGAGGACATTTATTTACATGGGCATTTAATGATGTTGAGAAAAGACGAGAAATATGGTCTTTTCAGCAACGGGCAATTGGTTGTCCCAACGATTTACGACAATATGCAAAAGCAGCATATCGAAGATAAACCCACCCTGTTTTTGGTGACGAAAGGCAAAAAAAAAGGCTGGCTAAAAAGCGACGGAACCCTTTTGAATGATACGTTTTACCAAGAGGCTGAATTATTCATCAACGGATATTCCAGGGTAATGCTCAAAGGCAAATGGTTGGAAATTGGCACCGATGGCGAATTAAAAGGGAAAGATTAAATAGTGCCTGCTGTCATGCCTTTTGGGCGATTGGCAACAGGGCTTTCTTATTGATACAAAGCATTTTCTTTGCGCCCTATTTTTCAACTATTAAACCTGATTTCTCCATGCAAAACTCATTTACCTACTTCCTCCTGCTCCTCACTTTCCCCGCATTTTCCCAGTTCAGCCCACGCATCATCCTGGCGCTCGACCTCGGCTCCGCCTACGAAGCCAAAGCCGCCGACCTCGATGGCGACGGCGACCAGGACGTGGTCGCCGGCTTTGAAAATGCCTTGGTTTGGTACGAAAACCTCGACGGGCAGGGCAGTTTAAGCGAGACCAAAGTCCTCAATGACAATCCCTGGAACTACGTCAGCATTCAATTGGTGGACTTGGACAAGGACGGCGACACGGACGTGCTCACCGCTTCCGCCACCAACCAAAATTTCAGTTGGTATCGAAATGAAGGCGGCGGTATTTTCAGCGCCCGCATCAATATTTTCACTGCCAACAATGCCGCCTTCACCGTCTTCGCCGTTGACCTCGACCTCGACGGCGACATGGACATCCTGACCGGGCACGCTCAAAATTCGCCCACCCTTTCGGCGGTCGCCTACCTGAAAAACAACGGCTCCATGAGTTTCAACGCCCCCGTCAATCTCGACACCGACAACACCGTGGACGGCATCACCGCCGCCGACTACGACGGCGATGGCGACGTGGACGTGGCGGCGGTTTTCAAGCTTGGGGACAAGCTCATGTTTTACCAAAACAACGGCAACCTGAGCTTCTCGCAACTGATACTTTCCAGCACCCTCGACGGCGCAAGCGGCATTCATTCGGTTGACCTCGATGGCGACGCCGACCTCGACTTGCTTGCCAGTGCGAGAAACAATGGCGCTTTCGGGGTGTCGTGGTTTAAAAACCTGGGAACCAACAACTTCGAGTGGGACACCATCGGCGGATATTTCCAGGCAGAGACGATTTTTCCGGCGGATTTGGACGGCGATGCCGACCCCGACGTGCTGGTCGCAGGCGATAATTTCAACCAAATCGGCTGGTTCAAAAACGAGGGCGGCGGCAGTTTTTCCTTCGGCGCAAACATCTCCGAAAACACTGCCGGGGCGGTCGGCATTCACGCCGCAGACCTCGACGGCGACGGCGACCAGGACGTGATTTCCGCCTCGAAAAACGACACGAGGGTGCTTTGGCACGTCAACGCTGGCGGGGCAAATTTTACCGGGGAAAAACTCATCTCGACAACTGCCGCTTCGCCTTCTTTCATTGATTTGATGGACGTGGACGGCGACGGTGATTTGGACGCAGTTTCCGCCGATGCAGGCGCAAGGCTGCTGGCTTGGTATGAAAATCAGGGTGGCGCATTCGGTCGGCAGCAATTGCTTTTCGACGGAATGTTGACGGACGGCTCCTTTTCGCACGGCGATTTGGATGGCGACGGGGATGAAGATTTGGTCGCCGCAGCCTCGCCAAACCTGGTGATTTTGGAAAACCAGGGCAGCGGAAACTTCACGCTCCTTGCCGCCGACCCTGCTTTGCAGCCCACGCATTCCGTGCAATTGCAGGACATGGACGGCGATGGAGACCTCGACTTGTTTGCCGGCATCGGCGATGATTTTAGCCAAGCCTTGGTTTGGTACGAAAACACGGGGGTGGGCGTACTCAGCGCCGTTCAGCATCCGATTGCAGGTTACTCATCCATTTCCGCCTTGAAACTTGCCGATTTCGATGGCGACGGCGACCCGGACGTTTTCAAGGCAAGCTCGGCTGACGCCAAAATTTCCCGCTTCAAAAACAACGGCGACGGCACTTTCCAGGCGGAAGAAACCGTCGTCACAGGCTATAATTTTTCAGGTCTGGATGTTGCCGACGTGGACTTCGACGGCAATTTGGACTTGGCGGCTTCGACCGCCAACGAAGTGATTTGGTACGAAAACCAGGGCGGGCAGGGCAGTCTTTCCGCCGCTAAAATCGTGGCGCAAGAACCCGGTTTGGCGCCTGCCTACCTCACCGTCGCCGACCTCGACGCAGACGGGCGACCCGACGTGCTTTCCGGCTCCAATTCGCTTGGCGGCATTCAATGGAACGGGCAAACCGGGCAGGGCGATTTCACCGGATTCAACTTCATTTTGCCCAATCTTTCAACGCCCACGCTGCATTCCAAACCGGTGGCGAGAGACTTCGACGGCGACGGCGACCTCGACGTTTTTGCCGCCATGTCGGGCAGCCAAACCGAGCCGGGCAGGTTCATCTGGTTTGAAAATTTCGCCGCCAACGCAGCTTTGACCGGACAGGTTTTTTGGGATAAAAACGAAAACGGCGCACTCGACGTAGGCGAGCCGCCGCTTCGCCACCTGGCGGTGAACATTGACCCGGCTGCCCAATTCACCTTCACCGGCGGCGACGGCAGTTATCATGTTTACCTCACACAATCAGGCAGTTACACGATTAGTCCTGAGTTTGATTCGTGTTGGTCGCTGACCACTTCGCCTGCTGCGCACGTGGTCAATTTCTCGGGAAACAACCCTGTTTCGGGGCTTGATTTCGGCTTGAAACTGAACGAAGGAACGGACAGCCTGCGGGCAGATTTGGTCTCCTCGCTGACTCGTTGCAGCCGGGTCGTGCCTTTTTGGTTGTACGTTTCCAATAAAGGCTGCACCATTTCGAGCGGGCGCATCCGCTTGATTTTGAGCGATTTGGCAACTTTTGTGGACGCCTCGCCAGTGCCCGGCGGCATCACCGGCGACACGCTTTGGTGGGATTTTGAAAACCTGAATCCGAGTCAGTGGCAATCCGTCAAGCTGCATTTTGAAATCGCCGACGCAAATTTTGTAGGTCAAATTATCGAGATGAAAGCGGAGGTCTTTTTTGAAAACGACCTGGGCGAACTGACCCTGAGCAGCGTGGATAATTTCAGCTCGACCATCATTTGTGGCATTGACCCGAACGACAAATTAGTGCAGCCGTCAGATTGTGAAAAAAGTCCCATTTCCCTTGTGAAACCACCCAGACAAGACG
>CAZHLB010000761.1:0-3669 GCA_964533005.1 uncultured Saprospiraceae bacterium | reverse complement strand
GTCCGACCGTCCCAATCCTTAATATCCTTCCAAATCCCTCAAATCCTAATTCAAATTATTTTTTAAAGATGAAAAACACCGCCAGCACCAAGCAAACAAAGCCCGCCAAATGATTCCACCGAAAAGTCTCCGTCTTGAAAAGCAGCAGCGAAAAAACCAGGAAAACCACCAGGGTAATCACCTCTTGAATCACTTTTAATTCCATCAATGAAAACGGCCCCCCGTTGCCCCGGTAACCGATGCGATTTGCAGGCACCATTAGGCAATATTCAAAAAAAGCAATGCCCCAACTGATGCCGATGATGGCGAGCAAGCCGAGGTTTTGCGTGAGCTTCATTTGCTGAAATTTCAGGTGCCCGTACCAGGCAAAAGTCATGAAGGTATTGGAGAGGAGAAGCAGTAAAATGGTCGTGAATGCTTTCATGGATGAACGTTGAGTGTCAAAAAGTCTAATTTCGCCCCGTAAACTTAGGCGAGCTTCTACCGTTGCCAAAAGAAAGGTGCAGAGATTCGCCAACCCAAACTGGTTTATAAATTGACAAGCCTATGAACATGAAAATCCGAACGGCGCTTGTTCGCCTTTCGGATTTTCATTTGCAAAAACTGCTGATATGCAAGACTTCAAACCATTCAAACATCCCTACCCGATTGCTAAAAAGTATGCGCAAAAGGTCGCCTACTTCAGCATGGAATTCGCCATTGACCAGGCGTTGAAAATTTATTCCGGCGGCTTGGGCTACCTCGCCGGGTCGCACATGCGCAGCGCTTATGCCTTGAAGCAAAACGTCGTCGGAATCGGCATCCTCTGGAAATATGGCTACTACGACCAGGTGCGCAACGGCAACAGCGAAATGGACGTGCTGTTCCTGGAGCGGCAGTACAATTTCCTGGAAGACACGGGCATCGAATTCGACCTGGCGGTGAATGCACATACTATTAAGGTGAAGGTTTGGTACCTGCCGCCGCACGTGTTTGGCAGCGCACCGATTTTCCTGCTTTCGACTCTCCATCCCGCCAACGACTATCTGGCGCAGACGATTTGCCACCGGCTATATTCAAATAACATGGAAGCCAAAATTGCGCAGTACCTCCTGCTCGGCATGGGCGGCGCAAAATTGCTCGACTTGATTGGCTTCGAGCCTGACACGTACCACCTGAACGAGGCGCACGCATTGCCCGCCGCATTTCACCTGTACGACAAATTTGGCGTGCTTGACGAGGTGCGTGACCGGCTGGTTTTCACCACGCACACCCCGGTTGAGGCTGGAAACGAGAAACACGACATTCATTTGCTGGAAAAAATGAGCTTCTTTGGCAAGGTTCCGCTGAACGAAGTGCGGCGCATCACGGGCATGGAAGGCACGATTTTCAACCAATCGCTGGCAGCCCTGCGCCTGGCGAGATTGGCAAACGGCGTCTCGAAATTGCACGGCGAAGTATCGAGGGAAATGTGGAGCCAGCACGACGACATCTGCCCAATTACCCACGTGACCAACTCGCAAAATCACGCCTGGTGGCACGACAGCAAACTGGACGAAGCGGCAATCACCGACAACGACGCAGCCCTGGCAAAGCGAAAAAGAGAGATGAAAAAGCACCTCTTCGAAATCGTCGCCGACCAGACCGGCAAAATCTTCGACCCCAACGTTTTGACCATCGTTTGGGCAAGGCGCTACGCCGGATACAAACGTGCCGACCTGATTACTAAGCAGTTGCAGGATTTCGAGCGACTGATTAAAAATGAAAATTACCCGGTGCAAATCATCTGGAGCGGCAAGCCTTACCCGATGGATTACGAAGCCATCGGCACGTTCAACCGGCTGGTTGGTTTGTCGAAACATTACCCAAATGTCGCCACTGTCGTCGGCTACGAACTGGCGCTGTCCAAAGCCCTCAAGCAAGGCAGCGACATCTGGCTGAACAACCCTCGTGTGCCTCGTGAAGCCTCCGGCACGAGTGGCATGACCGCCGCCATGAACGGCTCGGTCAACCTCTCCACCCTCGACGGCTGGATTCCTGAATTTGCCAAAGACGGGCACAATTCCTTCACCGTCCCGCTCGCCGATTTTGATTCGCACGAAGCGCAACAGGACGAATTCGACCGCCTGAATTTGATGAATAAATTGGAAAATGAGATTCTGCCGATGTACTACGAGCAGCCGGAGCAGTGGCTGCGCATCGTGAAAAATGGCATGATGGAGGTCACGCCTTTCTTTGATTCCGACCGGATGGCGGATGAATACTATCAGAAATTGTACGGCGTGGGCGTGCTGGAACGGTCGGAAGTGTCTGAGATTTAATTGCTAATTGTTGATTGTTAATTGTTGTTGGGACGCCGGCGTCCCAACAACAATTAACAATCAACAATTAGCAATTACTCTTCTTCGTCAGCTTCTGGCTCCATCGTCAGATAGCCTCTATCGTTGAGGAAGTGAAACCAAAGGATGAGTTTTTTGATATGGCTGATGTGAACCTTCTCCCGGTCGTGGTTGGGCAAGATTTGGGTGAAATATTCCCGCAGCACCTCAGCCTTGGAGTCGGCGGCAGGCGGCGGAGTCTCATTGAGCTTGTCGAGCATGGTTTGCAGGACAGTTTTTAGCTCCACCGAATCATCGTCGTCCGTAAAAATGGAGATGGTTTCGAGCGGCGAAAACTGGTGCTTGCGGCTGGGAGCTAAGCGAACTTTGCCCGTGTCCAGGTCTTCCACCATCATGCCGTCCTTGCGAGTGACGACGTTTTTTTGAATGCCGGTCATGCCGGTTACTACGACGAGGTCTTTCAAATTCATGCGAACCTGTTTGAAATCCTTTCAATTTTGGTTTAGAAAGTTTAGGGAGGTTTAGAAGGTTTAGCGCTAAACCTTCTAAACCTCCCTAAACTTTCTAAACCCTTTTTTCAAGGACGGCAAAAGTAGAAAAATTCACTGCGCTTCATGTGGCTTCCCTTTTTCAAAACACTGCACATCGTTGGCTTCGTGGCTTGGTTTGCCGGGCTATTTTACCTCGTGCGGATGTTCGTTTACCACGTCGAGGCGTTTAAAAAACCGCAACCGGAGCGTGACATCCTCGCCCGCCAATTTAACCTGATGCAATGGCGGGTCTTCCGAATTATCTGCAACCCGGCGCTGGCAATCACCTGGATTTTTGGCGTCGCCATGCTGTTCTGGCACGGCGGCGAATGGTTGGTGGCGAATTGGTGGATGCAGGTGAAACTCATCCTACTTGCTTTGCTGACTGCCTATCATTTTTACTGCAAAACCATTATTCTGAAATTGGAACAAGGCGCAAAGCCATTCACCTCCTTCCAATTTCGCCTTTTAAACGAAGCGCCGACGTTGTTTTTAATTGCCATTGTATTGCTTGCCGTTTATCGAAACAGCTTCAATATATGGTATTCGCTGGGCGGGATTTTTGCGTTTGGGTTACTGCTGTTTGTTTTCGCAAAATGGTATAAAAGTAGGCGAGCACGGCGAAGCCAATAAAATTTCAATTGAAATTATGGCTGTTTAGCCCGTCTCGGGGGGTGGGGGTTTTTTTGGGGGCAAATTCCGCCCGGCCCTCCACTTGCACCCTGCATTTCTCCATTTTTTGCTGATTCTGAAATTTTTGCGAAATTGCGGAAGTTTTTACTTGAAGTTCGAACTTGGTTTGCTGAAAATCCAAGTGAATG
>CAZHLB010000760.1:1952-3669 GCA_964533005.1 uncultured Saprospiraceae bacterium | reverse complement strand
AGAATTCAGGCTTTAATTTCATTCGGCTGGGGAGAGGTGGTGAGCCAGAGCAGACAGGTCAGGGGGAATTGTTGATTGATAGTTGATTGATGTTTCCAGCAATCATCAATCATCAATCATCAATTATCAAGCGCAAGGTTGCTTGCCGAATAATTTGGTAGAAGTTGCCGGTCTTTGAAAGTTTTGAAAATGAGGACGGCAAACCCAAGCCATTGATTTTCGTCAGCCCTGCGCGGGGCAAAAAAGCGTGAACGTCTCGGAAGTGTTGTGGGACAGGCTTTTACCCTAAATATCATCTGGAAAACGAGGCGGGTCTCGGATTGTTCTTGCAGGCAAATTGTGCTGTTTCTGGAAAAATATTTTGTCAAACCTAAAGCGCCGCCAAATTTACGACGGCGGGGTAATTAACCAAGTTGAATTTACCGGGCGGGAAATTTAGGAGAATGAATGAGGGGATTCGGATTCTGAAAAGGGAGGTCAGACAAAATCTTGGCTAATCCGGCATTCGATGCCGGATTAGCCAAGGTTTCGACTAAAAACCCCGGCTATCTTCGCATTCAATGCCGAATCAGCAAAATTTTTCGGGCGCTTCATGTTTCCTTTGGCTGAATGCTTATCTCTATTCCTTCGCTTCCAGCCCTTGTAAAATGCCTTTTTCTATCGCCGGGACGCCTCGCTCCATCCACCTCGGCATCGGTGCATCCTTCAAAAAATAGTCGAAGTACTGACTCATCCGAAGCTGAAAATCTTTGCGGTTTTGCAGCTTGACGGGCCAATGCGGCTCGTCGTTGTAATTCAACAACCATGCGGGTTTTCCCAGTCGCCGAAGGGCTGAAAAGTATTCGATGCCTTGATACCAGGGCACTGCGCCGTCCTTGTCGTTGTGCAAAATCAGCACCGGCGTGTTGACTTTGTCCATGAAAAACAGCGGCGAATTTTCGAGGTAGCGCAACGGGTATTGCCAGATGCTGCCACCGATGCGGCTCTGCGTTTTTTCGTACTGAAACATCCTACTCAAGCCACTTTCCCAACGAATGCCGCCGTAGGCTGAAAACATATTGACCACCGGCGCTCCGCTTTCGGCGCAACGAAACAGGTCGGTTTTCGTCAGCAAATAAGCCACCTGGTAGCCGCCCCAGCTATGCCCCTGAACGCCAATTCGCTCGGCATCCACGAAGCCTTTGTCAATCAGCGAAGTGACGCCCGGCACGACGGAATTGTAGCAACTCTCGCCAGGATAGCCTTGCCGGTACGGAATGTCAGGGTTGAAAACGAGGTAGCCCTGGCTGGCGTAATAAGTATAATTGATGCTCGAACGGTGCGGGTAGGGCGAGCGGTGGTCGTTCAAATCGTCGCTGCTGCGCTCGTAAAAATTGACGAGCATCGGGTACTTTTTCTTCGGGTCGAAACCTTCCGGTTTGACCAGGAGACCTTGCAGGCGCTGCCCGTCGAGCGCCGTCCATTCGTACATTTCGATGCTGCCCCATTGAAAATCAGCTTGTTGCGGATTTGCCTGACTCACCTGTTTGGTTTTTTGGAAGGAAAAATCCGAGTAGCGCAGGTCGGGGAAAGTCTGGTAGTTTTCTTTTGTGAAAATCAGCCGGTCGGCGTCTTTCGCCTTTTTTGGTTGCTTCGAGTAGCTGAAATTTTCCTTCATCAACTGAATCGGCTGACCCGCTCCGAGCAGCAGAAAGCCGTAGCCGCTCGCCTTCGTTTT
>CAZHLB010000760.1:0-1942 GCA_964533005.1 uncultured Saprospiraceae bacterium | reverse complement strand
CTTCGTTTTTTCATCGAAAACGTGTAGCAACAGCCGCTTTCCCGGCTCCACGAAACGCTCTTCCGGGTCGAGGCGCAGGTAGCGATAGACCGTGCGACTTGACCTGCCGTTGGTCAGGTTGGTGGGTGCCTCGTTTCCGGCAGGGTCAATTTGCCAAATGTCGTAGCGGTCATAGACCAAAACGTGGCGGTCGTCCTTCGTCCAGGCGGCGATGCCGTAGGAATTTGGGTAGTCGGGGATGTCGTTTTCTTCGTCAAAAAACGGATGCCCGGTGTTGGTGGTCAGGCGGCGCAACGTGTTGTTTTTCAACGAAAAAGAAAACCATGCGCTGTCAATTTCATTGAACCAAAAAGCAAAATTCGCCCCTGGCGACAGGCGTGGCGTGGCTCGCAAGGCTTTGGCAATTTCCGTGCGCTCGCCTGTTTTCAGGTCAATCAAAAACACGTCTTTTCGAGCCGTACCTTCCCAGGAAATGAATTGCAGGTAGGGCAGTTCTGTCGTGCCAATGGCGACGTTGGCGTTGCCTTCGATGCCGGTCTGGATTTCCGGCAAATCTTCCGCAGCGAGCGCAACGAACTGATTGTCAGCGGTGTGCCACACGACTTGATAGCTCCGTTTTTTCTCGTCGTCGAGCCGCACTTTTTGCTGCGTGTGCATGCGCCCGTCGTCGGTTTTCCAGACTTCCACGTTCACGATTTCTTCTTCGAGCAAGTTGGTATCAGGCAAAATCGGCGGCGGGGCGATGCCGAAATAGAGCTTCGAGCCGTCTTTGGAAAAAGTCGGGCGAGCGTTTTCGCTCAAAAGCCACCGCTTGCCGGAAGCTTTTTTGCCGCCATTCACCAGTTCCATTGAAGCGGTGAGGTTGCGAATATTTTGCACCGGCAAAAATTGCGAAGCAGTGTCGGCGATGAGTTGCGCCGAGTCCAGCCCGTCTCGCCAAAAACACAAACCGAGCGGCGCCACCTGCGCCTTCATCGTGTCGAGGTTGGCGAAGAAGGCGATTTGGCTGCCTTTTTCATCCAAAGCCAGTTGCTTGAACTCGCCTTTTTGCCGGAACATCGGCTTGAACGACTGGCTGGCGCAATCAAAAAGATAGACGCCGGGCAGCCAGGTCGAGTCGTTTCCGGTGCTGGCGAGGAGGATGCGCTGCCCTTCTTTTGCCAGGCGGAAGTCTTTGGCGAAAGGCACGACTTGCTCTTTGCCCGTTGCCAACTCTCTGAAAATCAGCTTCGTGCCATTGTCCTTGCCTTCTTTTTTGGGCTTCTTTTTGGGCTCAGGTTTTCCTTCCGGCTGTTTGGATTTTGCCAGCGAAGTGTCTGGCACGACTGCCATCGCCGCCACCAATTTCAGGCTGTCCACCGGAGCAGGTTTGACGGTTTTCGAGGTGTCCGGCTTTTCAATTTCCTTGTGAATTGCCACCCAGCCCGACCATTTTTCCGGCACGGCGAAGGACTTGACGTTGGGAATTTTCACCAAAGCCGTCGTGCTCAAAGTCAGGATGCAAAGGCTGTCTTTGGTCAGGTCTTCCTTTTTCACATCCCGCCTGCGCATGGCTTTCAGGCTGTCCTGGTGCGGTCGGATTTTGAAAATAAGGTATTGATTGTCAGCAGTGAACGCCGCTTCCTCACCCCGGTCAACGGTGTAGGTTTTGCCAGTTTCGGCGTTCCAAAGTTGGAGGACGGGGTCGCCTTCTTCGGCTTTCAAAGTGTAGGCTACCCAGTTGCCGTTGTTTGAAATGAGGGGGTTTTCGATGCGCTTCCAGGCGACGAGGTCGGCTTGAGCGAGTTGCTTTTTGGGAGCAGGTTGGGCGAAAAGAGAGGTATTTAAAGGGAGAAGAAAAAGGAGAAAACAAGGTTTCATTTCATTGTTTTTTTAAGCTCGAGCCGAAAGCTGACAGGTGGAAAATGGCTGACCCGGCAGGGAAAAAATGAAATTTTTTCCC
>CAZHLB010000759.1:0-3675 GCA_964533005.1 uncultured Saprospiraceae bacterium | reverse complement strand
ACACCCCCCCCCGCCGCTCGAATGAACTGTCTGAAAATTTAGAACCCGTTGCACTACCTGAAAATGTCAAGCTCAATGCACTAACTAACGGGTGAGCAAAGAACCTGAAATCATGCCTTCCCCGGCATAAAAAGGTTCGTCATGAAACAGTTATCCTACCTTTTCATCATTACAATTGCCCTCTTTTACTCAGTTGCGCAAGCGCAAAACATTCCAAATTCCGGTTTTGAAAATTGGACGCAGCAATTTTATTTCTCCGACCCGGTCAATTTTTGGACTACTAATTTTCAATCCTATTTCTCCGGCGCTGGCCCAAATGCTATCAAAACGACCGATGCTTACAGTGGAAACTTTGCTTTGAGATTGGAAGGCGTTGCAATAGATACCAACGTCCTCCCCGGTGCTGCCGCCATTGGCAATCCCGGACCCGACGGTTTTTCAGGCGGGTATCCTTACAACGAGTTGCCCGACAGCCTTGCAGGTTATGCGAAATACAATGTCGCACCGGGAGATTCGGCGTTTGTTTTGGTGCTTTTTTCGGTGGGAGGTTCGCCCATCGCAGCAAGCATCCAGCAATTCACGGGAAATCAGGCTGCCTGGTCGCCATTCAAAATTCCCATCGCTTCTTTTTTGCCCGTCGAGCCGGACAGCTTCATTTTTCTGGTCTCCACTTCGCAAAACTTCGACAGCGCAACGGCTGGCAACTTGCTGATTTTGGACGAGCTTCATTTCATCGGTTCGGCAACGCCCTTTCCAAACGGCGGCTTTGAAAACTGGACGGACGTCATTTCTGAGGAACCGGATGGCGGTTGGCTGACCAGCAATTTTTTCAATAGTTTCAGCGAACCTTCGGTTACGAAAACCAGCGACGCTTATTCGGGTAATTATGCCATCCGGCTGGAAAACAAGCCTACGCTTGGCGGACCGCCAAATTCATTTGCAATTTTGGGTGATTTGAGTCCCGAAGGACCACCGCATGGCGGCTTCCCACTTGTCAACCAACCCATCAAAATCAGCGGCTATTATAAATATTCTCCCCTCGGCGCTGACAGCTCCATTTTCATTGCGAGCTTTTCAAAATGGAACAGCGGTTCGCAACAGACCGACTCGTTGGGGACGGTCACTATTTCTCTTCCGGCGGCTGGCGCATATACCTATTTTGAGATTCCATTCGACACTGCCTGGACTGCGCAGGCGGACACGATGCTGTTTGGCTTTTCCCCAAGTTACCTCGACGTTGACAGTGCTTCTATCACGCTTGGAAGCCTGTTACAGGTGGATGAGCTGGCGCTCGAATTTGTCAGTGGGGTGGTCGTCCGGTTGAGCGATTACCTTTCTTTGGTGGATGCCTTTCCGAATCCTGCAAGCAATGTCTTGCATTTGAATTTCGCCCTGGCGGAACAGACGCCGATTCATGCCATGATTTTTAACGAAGAAGGCAAAAACATCAAATCTTTTGATGCCGGAATAAAAAGAGGTGAGGTACACCTTGCCTTGCCCGTGAATGATTTAAACGCCGGGCATTATTTCTTTTCCATCCTGACCGAGCGGGGAAGGTGGAGCGGGAAATTCATAGTCCGGTAAACGGATTTTCAATCGAGCGCCAGGGAATTAAGAAGCTCGGCCATCCAAGCTTCTTATCCCTTCGCTCAAAAAAATAGAACCATGAAAAACTTCAAATTTCCCGGTCAAAAATCAGGCATTGCCTGCCTGATTTCAGCATCGCTTTTGCTGTCTGCGTTGAAATTACATTCCCAGGAAGGCGACTACTGGGAGGAGGTTGCACAATTGCCAGGCGAGCGGTTTTTGCTGTCTGCCGAAAAGGTGGGAGACTTGATTTACGTAATGGGGGGGATAGTTTGGAGTGCTGCAACCACGACGGAAGTCTTGGCATTCGACCCGGCAAACAATACTTTCCAACCTCGGAAAGCGCTCCCCAAACCATTAGCTGCCATGGCTTCGGCAGTTTATGGAGACACCATATACGTGTTCGGCGGCATCCCCTTTAGCCAGGGACCTCCGTCCAAAAAATGCTACAAATACGTCCCCTCTTTGAACGATTGGTTTGAACTGCCCGACCTGCCTACGATACCACGAGGCTATGCCGTTGCCGAAGTGCTCGGCGATAAAATTTATGTGATAGGAGGCATAGCGGAAGGCTCCGTCACGACCTACAAATTGGTGGAAGTCTTCGACCCGGTGGCAGGGAAATGGTCAACCGAGCCGGTTGCCCAAATGCCCACCCCTCGTGGCTACATGGGTTCGGAAGTGATGAACGACCGGATTTATGTTTTCGGAGGAGGCACACCTGCTTACTATGGTTTAGCTACGGTGGAATACTTCGATGGCGAAAGCTGGACAACATTGCCGGATTCGATGCCGACGCACCGCTACGGTGCGGGCGCAGGGGTGATTGGCGATACGATAATATACGTTTCAGGCGGAGTCCTCAGCGGGTGGTCAGATGTCAACGTGACGGAAGGTTATTCGGAAGCAACAGGGTGGCACACTTTTAAACCGTTGCCTGTCAATATGCACGGACATGCCGTTGCGAAGTTTGGGGAGGCGCTTTATGCTTTCGGAGGCGTGGCGGGACCAAACATGTATAAAACAGTGCTCGTTTACCATCCTCCCATTATCAACAGAACGAGCAACCCAGTGGAGGTCAAGGATTTAGAAATTTTCCCAAATCCCGCCAGCGACCGTCTCACCATTCTCAACCATAGCGCCAATGCCGGCTGCCTGACGCTTGTGCAGGCGGATGGGCGGGTCTTTGCCAAAATGCTGGTGAATGGTTTTGAAAAAAAAGAAGTCAACCTGACGGACGTACCGCAAGGATTGCTGCAATGGCGCTGGTCGCCCGGCTGCGCAGGCGAGATGCAGACGGGCAGGGTGCTGGTGGTGAGGTGAGCAATGAAAATCAGGATACACCTCCACATTGATTCATCTTAAAGACAAAATCAGATGAAAAAGCTAATCCTTGCAATAGCAATTGCAATAGCAGCGCTTCAAGTATGCTTTGCACAACCAACCTTATTCGGAATGACCTCCAGTGGTGGAGCAGATGGATTGGGAACCATCTTTAAAATCCAACCGGATGGCAGTGATTTTGAGCTGTTGCACCAATTCAGCACACCGACGTCCGGGGCTTTTCCTCAGTATGGTCACCTGACAAAAACCACCAATAGCAAATTCTATGGAATGACATCGGGCGGGGGGCAATTTGATGTAGGCGTTCTCTTTGAATATGACCCTGCAACCAATGTTTACACCAAGAAAAAAGACTTCAATTGGGATGATGGCGCTAATCCTTTTGGCAGCCTGACCGCATACAATGGCAAGTTGTATGGCATGACTACTTTCGGTGGAGCATCCGGTTCTGGCGTCCTATTCGAATACGACCCGGTAACCAATGTTTACATCATGAAAAAGGATTTGTACCCAATCGGTTTCGCATTTGGCAGCCTCACCGAATACGGTGGCAAGCTGTACGGCTTGACAAGTGCTGACATTTTTTTGGGGGGCATGTCCGTACTTTTCGAATATGACCCGGCGACCAATGTATTGGAGATAAAAAAGGAATTTGACAACTATCTCGATGGAGGAATGCCATACGGTAGAATGATTGAATATAACGACAGGTTGTATGGCACGACAAGTGGATGTGGATTAGAC
>CAZHLB010000758.1:0-3677 GCA_964533005.1 uncultured Saprospiraceae bacterium | reverse complement strand
AGATGACAAAAGCGACTTGGAGACGCAGGGAGCCAGACGTGCTAAACAGTTACAATTCGTCAATAATTATCCTTCTGCGGCGGCGACAAAAAGAACTCTGCCGCCACGAAAATGCTCCCCGATGGGAAGGCATCAATTTGACCTCCATCCTTCGTCCCTTCCAGGAAAAAACGGCTGTCAAAATTCCAGGCATAGCCGGTGCGCAGGGAAAACCACGTCAAGGAAGTGAGGAAGCGACTTTGCCAATCCAGGTAAAACTGGACGCCTGAGCTTTTAAAAATATAGTGCTGCGGGTCGGTCGCACCGTTGGGCATCAGGTCAAGCGAATAGGCGAAACTCCTGTATTCACTGGTCAGCAGCAGCATGTTGGTGGGTGAAAAATTATACCGCAAGGAAGCCTTGAGTGGCAGCAAGGTTTCGATGCCCCAACGGTCATCAAAAGTGCGGTCGTACACAATGAAAGGATAGACCAGGTTGCGGGCAAAACCATTGCTGTACATCAGCCCGAATGCCAGGTCTTCGTAACCGTCCCTGCGTTTGAAACCAAAAGCCACTGCGCCACGATAAACCAGGTATCTGGAGTCGAAATCCACGAACTTTTCGTAAGCGCCATTGGAAGAAATATCCCCCCGAAAAGCAAGATAATGATGCTCGCCCAACGAGCCAAGCACGTGGAGCGTCGCCCTTCCCCGCTTTAAAGTCGTATTGTCAATGGCTTGAAAAGCAAAGTTGGAAGGGTCGAGGTCGCTGAAGACGTACCGCTCCCTCGAATGGTACAAAGTGCCTAAAACCCTGAAATTATCCTTCAGTATAAAGGGTATTCCTATCCGGGCTTCCATTCGTTCCCTGCGTTCAACGTCGTTGACCAGGTTGTTGCCAGCTTCGTCTGCACCGCCCTCCATTTCATAGTTGGGATGGCGCTCGTACTCGATTCCTATGCCCCTTGTGGGAGTAGAATTTTTGGTGCCAGGCTTGGCAAACAGTGAACCGGGCGTTGGCAAATCCTGCGCAGAAAGCAGGCAAGCGCCCAGTAAAAAGGCGGGGAAAAACATCCAAGTTTTCATGGTTCTTTGTTGATTTTGCTGGGGAAGCTGACAGGCATTTATTTGTCTGGCAACCTGAGCCTCAGTTAGTTATGGCTATTCTTGTCTTGGATAGTTCCGTCTTCTTTGAATTCAATGTCCGTGACGGTTTTGCCTTGCTTGAATTCCACATCGTAGAAATCTCCCTTTTCCGCATTGGCGACCTTCTCGACTTCCCGAATATTTTTCTTGTTGAATTGCTTTTCAATGACAGCCTTGACGGCGGCCGGCAAGTCTTCGTATTTGATGGACATTTCCGTTTCCACCCACTTGCCCTTGGTTGTGAAATCCGACCTCACTCTTTTTCCCTCTAATTTAAAATTGCCTTCCCAATAGCCATTCCTGTCAATGCCCCATTTCACGCTTTTCACGCCGGGAAACTTCTCGGCAAAGGCAATTTTTACCGCCTCCGGCGTCTGCCCGAGGCTGCAACGAGTGAAGGAGAGGACGAGGAAAAGAAGAAAAAACAGGACTCGCATGGGTCTAAAAATTTGGATTAAAACGGGCGCTGTTGAGCGATGTTCATGCCTGGAAATCAAGGCGGACAGGCAAATTTGGCAACAAGACTTGCCAGCGTCCAGCTTCTTTTTTCCCGGAAAATGAAGTTGCTTTGCGCCCTCAATTGAAGCGAAAAATGGGGATGCTTCACCAACACACTTTTTTCAACACATAGTCACATGAGTTCACATAGTTTTTTGAGAATCAGCAAACTATGTGAACTCATGTGACTATGTGTTGAAAAAAAGTGTGTTGGTGAAGCATCCTGAAAAATGTCATTTTTTCAAAAATGACATTTTTTCCCACCGTGAAAATAACAGGTCAATGGTACTTGAAAATACAAAGCCCGCCAAAGCCGCCGCCAAACATTCCGAGAACGGCAAGCCGCAATTCGGCAAAAAACAATACCTCGAATGGTACGAGTTGATGCTGCGCATCCGCCGCTTCGAAGAGCGGGCGCTCATGGCGTACAGCCAGCAGAAAATCAGAGGTTTCCTGCACGTCTATATTGGTCAGGAATCCGTCGCCGCAGGCATGGAATCAGCCATCCGGCGGGAAGATGCCATCGTCACGGCATATCGTCAACATGGCATTGCGATGGGCAGGGGCATCAGCACAAAGGCTTGCATGGCAGAACTTTATGGCAAAGCCACCGGCATCAACAAAGGCAAGGGCGGCTCGATGCATTTCATGTCGAAGCAGCACCACTATTTCGGCGGCAACGGCATCGTCGGGGCGCAAATTCCCATCGGCACGGGCATCGCTTTCGCTGAAAAATACCGGGGCACGGACAACCTCTGCGTCACCATGTTCGGCGACGGCGCAGCGAGACAAGGCGCTCTGCATGAGTCATTTAACATGGCGATGACCTGGAGACTGCCGGTGCTTTACATCTGCGAAAACAACCAATACGCCATGGGCACTTCCGTCACCCGCACCAGCAACGTACAAGAACTTTGGAAACTTGGCTTGGCTTACGACATGCCCAGCGAAGCAGTGGATGGTATGACGCCGGAAAGCGTTCACAATGCCATCGCAAAAGCGGCGGCGCACATTCGGGCAGGCAATGGTCCCTATTATTTGGAAATCAAAACCTACCGCTACAAAGGTCACTCCGTCTCCGACCCCGGCAGCTACCGCACTCGGGAAGAACTCAATTCATACATGGAAATGGACTGCCTGAAAGTTTGCGAGCGCACGATTTTGGAGCGCCACATCGCTACCGAGGAGGAACTCGAAGTCATCAAGGAAAAAATAAAAGTGGAAATCGAGGAGGCGGTGCAGTTCGCCGAGGAGTCGCCATTTCCGGCTGCGGAGGGTTTGTACGAAGACAATTACGTGCAGAAGGACTATCCTTTCATTCGGGATTGAAGCAACCCAGACCGCTGAATTTTTTGAAGCAAAACGAGCGGCTCGCTGGCAAAAGCGAGCCGCTCGTTTGTTTTACTTTTGGCAGGGAGGGAATGGTGATTGGGGTAGCCCAATCACCATTCACCAATCACAAATCACCAATGATTTTATGAAAACCATCTACCTCGTCCGCCACGCAAAATCCAGTTGGGACTACCCCGACCTCCAAGACGACGAGCGCCCGCTCAACGAAAAAGGCTTACACGATGCGCCGCTAATGGCAAAGCTCCTGCGCAGCAAAGGCGTAAAACCGGACGCCCTTGTGAGCAGCCCGGCAGTTCGGGCAATGACCACCGCCCTGTTTTTCAAAAATGAACTGGAAATGGATGGCGAATACGTGCTGATTCGGGATAAAATCTACGAGGCGATGTCGCATCAAATCGTCAGCCTCATTCAATTGCTACCGGAAGATTTTGAAACGGTGATGCTGTTTGGGCACAACCCGACTTTTACCAGCGTGGCTAATCTTTTTACCAAAAATTACATTGACAACATCCCCACCTGCGGCGTCGTGCGAATTGATGCCGACGTGAGCACGTGGTCTGATTTTTCGGAAAAAACAGCGAAGGTGACGGAGCGGCATTTTCCGAAGGATTATTGGTGAACATATTTAATCCGGTTTCGACATTTTTGATTAAATGATTGATGATTACATGATTACATGATTGTTGATGGAAATGGCTGATG
>CAZHLB010000757.1:0-3686 GCA_964533005.1 uncultured Saprospiraceae bacterium | reverse complement strand
CTCTTTGTCAACCGACAAATGAAACATCCCAAAAAATTTCATTTTTTTTCAGATGACATCTCTGTTTTCCACCTGTCAGCTTTAGGCTCAACTTTGAAATCATGTTCGCACTCATCAACGACGACGAAAGAACCGAAGCCCTGCGCTCCATCGCCTTCAATCTGGGCATGGAGTTTTGTGAAAAAGACGAGTATGGCTTGCGCTCCTTGCTCAAGGATTTCAAGCTGTTCGACCAAGGACATTCCAAGCGGGTGTACAATTTGATGGAAAAATCCTCCGGCTATCTCGAGGAGAAGTTTCACATCATGGATTACAAGTACACCATCTCGGCGAACAACAGCTCGAAAACTTACCGACAAACCGTCTTTTTCATCAATTCCAAGCGCCTCGCCCTGCCGCAGATGCTGCTCAAACCGGAGTCGTTTTTTAATAAAGTCGGCGCTTGGTTTGGAATGCAAGACATTGATTTTGTGGAACATCCGGTGTTTTCAGAGAAATACCTGCTGCAAGGCGAAGACGAAGCCCGCATCCGCCGCAGCCTGCCGGAGGAGGTGATTCGGTTTTTCACGGTGGAGCAAGATTGGTGCTTGGAATGCCTGGGCTATTTCATGATTTTGTACCGGCAGGATTCGCTGGCTGCGCCGGGCTACGTGGAGATGCTTTACAAAAAGGGGCTGTCACTTTATGAGCATTTGAAATCCCAAGAACCTGAAATTTGACCTTGCCGCCTGGCACTTTTGCCTTCCTGACCTATCGGTTCGGGATTTCGCTTTGCTCAATTTGCCTTTTTACTTTTACCTTAAAAAAGTGTGTACCGTAACCTACATCGCTCAATCCAACCGAAATTTCATCCTCACTCATAATCGTGATGAAAACGCATCCCGCTCTCCGCAAAATTTGACCCGGCTGGAGCAAGGCGGCGCTACCCTGATTTTCCCAAGAGACACCACCGCAGGCGGCACGTGGATTGCCGCTTCCAGCGACCAGCGAGTGGTTTGCGTCCTCAACGGAGCATTTGAAAAACACCAGCGCAAGCCTTCCTACAAACGCAGTCGGGGAGCGATGGCGCTCGATTTCTTCACCTTCCCAGTGGCAGCCGGGTTTTTTGCCAACTATGATTTCGAGGGAATGGAGCCGTTCACTTTCATCATTTTCGACCGGGGCGAACTGTTCGAGTTGCGTTGGGACGAGCAACAGCCGCACCTCCTCCAACTCGACGCCGAAGCGGGGCGCTACCTCTGGTCGTCGGCGACTTTGTACCCTAAAGAAATTAGGGAAATGCGGCAAGGCTGGTTTGAAGAATGGCTGAAAAACAGGCAGGATTTCAGCCTCGAAGCGCTTCATCATTTTCACCGAACAGGCGGCGAAGGCGACTCGTGGAATGGCTTTTTGATGAACCGGAACAACCTGGTGCAGACGGTGAGCATCACGCAGGTAGCCAAAACGGAAAGAGGCATTGAATTGATTTACAACGATTTGCTTCGGCAAGGGGTGAAGCGGGATACGGTGAGTGTAACCCCAAGTTAGGCGGTACCTTGAAGTTACCGCCTAATTTGTACCACAAAAAAAGCCCCGGTTGAAAATCAACCGGGGCTTTTTTTTATCCCTCATCCCTGTCATAACCGATAGGCACTGGCGGCTCGATAGGCGGCACCGGCGAATTGATACCATTTTTGCTCGGTCTGGTCTCCTCCGGGTAGGGGCGGACGCCAATCAATTTTTCCACGTCGGATTTCAGCAGAACTTCTTTTTCGAGCAAGCGGTGAGCGAGGCTTTCCAATTGTTCCTGCTTTTCCAGCAGCAGATTTTTTGCCCGTAAATATTGCGAAGCGACCAGAATGCGTACCTCATTGTCAATCATGCCAGCCGTTTCTTCGGAATATGGCTTCATAAACGAGTCGTTTTGCAAGCCATAAAAAGAAACCTGCCCCACCTTGTTGTTCATGCCAAAAACGGTGACCATGCTGTAAGCCATTTTGGTCACCTGGTCGAGGTCGCTTTGAGCGCCGGTAGAGATTTTTCCAAAAATCACTTCCTCGGCAGCCCTGCCGCCGAAGGTCATGCACATCCGGTCTAACAGTTGCTCGGTGCGGGTAATGTATTCTTCTTTCGGGAGGTATTGGGCGAAGCCCAAAGTGCCGACGCCACGTGGCACGATGGTCACTTTGACGAGCGGCATAGCGTGCTCCAAAAACCAGCCGCAGATAGCGTGACCCGCTTCGTGATAGGCGATGATTTTCTTTTCTTCCGGCGAGATGAGCTTGTTTTTCTTTTCCAAACCGCCGATGACCCGGTCGAGGGCGTAGTGAAAATCGTCCAGGTCAACCATTTCCTTGTTGCGGCGGGCAGCGATGAGGGCGGCTTCGTTGCAAACATTGGCAATTTCAGCCCCGGCAAAACCCGGCGTCATTTCGGAAAGGATGGCAGGCTGCACGTCGGGTTGAATTTTGATGTTTTTCAGGTGAACCCGGAAAATGTGTTCCCTGCCGTTGAGGTCGGGTCTGTCAATTTCGATGAGGCGGTCGAAGCGACCGGGGCGCATCAGTGCTGAATCGAGCACGTCGGGACGGTTGGTGGCAGCCATCAAAATCACGCCCTTGTCAGTCGGAAAGCCGTCCATTTCTACGAGCAATTGGTTGAGCGTGTTTTCCCGCTCGTCATTACCGCCCTGGATACCGCCTCTGCCCCTTGCCCGCCCGATGGCATCAATTTCGTCAATGAACACAATGCAAGGCGCTTTTTCCCTTGCCTGCCGGAACAAGTCTCGCACCCTCGATGCGCCAACGCCGACAAACATTTCCACGAAATCAGAACCGGAAATGGAGAAGAACGGAACAGCTGCTTCGCCTGCCACCGCCTTTGCCAGCAAGGTTTTGCCAGTGCCGGGAGGTCCAATGAGCAGCACACCCTTTGGGATTTTGCCTCCGAGAGCGGTATATTTTTTCGGATTTTTCAAGAAATCAACCACTTCCATCACTTCCTCTTTGGCTTCATTCAAGCCAGCCACATCCTCGAAAGTGGTGTTGACTTTGGCATTTTGGTCAAACAAGGTCGCTTTCGACCTGCCGATGTTGAAAATATGCGAGCCTGGCCCTCCCGGCCCGCCGCCGACCCGGCGCATGATGAAAATCCAAATTCCCACGATGATAGCCAAGGGAAGCACCCAACTCAAAATCTGCGGAAGCCAGTTGAATTTCTCAACGTAGGTGTCAACGAACTCATTTTCAGGCGATAAGGCAGTTTTTAGCCTTTCTAATTTGGTGGCGAAAGCCTCTGGCGGGCCCGTCTCGAAAGTGAAGTGCGGGCGGTTTTTGCCAAAATTGCTTTTGGAGGCGTCCTTGTATTTGGAGATTGACTCCTTTTTCAAATAGACCTCCGCATATTTCTGGTTGACCACTTCCAGCTTTTCCACGTCGCCAGCCGTTGCCATTTCAGCAAACTTGTCGAAAGTAATCGGCTCGCTTGCCTCGCCCGACATGTTGATGAGCGGCTGCAAACCCAACAGCAGCAGCGCCACGATTGCATAAATCCAGTAGGCATTGAATTTCGACCCGCCGCCGGTATTCTTCTTCTTATTTTCCTGGTTATTATTTTCCATTTATTTGCTCAAGTTCATCCTTTGAGAGGGTGAGAGAAGTGGGGGGGGGGGGGGGGGGGGGGGGGGGGGGGGGGGGGGGGGGGGGGGG
>CAZHLB010000756.1:0-3702 GCA_964533005.1 uncultured Saprospiraceae bacterium | reverse complement strand
GTTGAAAAATTGAAAATTTTTCAACGGCAACATCCAAAAACCACCTGTCAGCTTTAGGCTGGAATTAACCTCGACAAACAACAACATGAGTATGAATGCACTGAAAAAAATCTCCTTAGCTTTTTTCCTATTGCTCTGTTTTTCCTTGCAGTCCATCCATGCCCAAGCGCAGCAACGCTTCAAAGCTGGCTTGCTTTTCGGCTTGAATGCTTCTCAAATCAGAGGCGACGAATCGGCGGGCTACAACAAATTGGGCTTGCATGGCGGCTTGCGTGCCGTGGCAGTTTTGAAAGAAAGAATGGACTTGTCCATCGAATTGCTTTACGCCCAGCGAGGCAGCTATTTGAAAGGCGGCATCAGCACTGCCGGGGATTTGAAAATCAACCTGCAATACGCCGAAGTCCCGGTTCTTTTCACCTACAAAGACTGGCTGCATGAGGAGGATAATTATTACAAAATCCAGGCGAGTGGCGGTTTTTCCTACGGCAGATTGCTCTCCGTCAAAGCCGAAGGCTCCTTCCACGACGAAGAAACGGAGCATTTCAACACCAACGACATCAGCTTCACCATCGGCGCAGAATACTTCACCAACCGCCATTTCAGCATCGGCGCCCGCTGGACTACCTCGCTCAATTTGCTGTACAATCACAAACACAACGTCAACCTCGACAGCTTACGAGGGTATTTCCTTTCCTTCCGGGGAGCCTACATTTTTTAGGGATGAGGGACGAGGAATGAGGGATGAAAATGCCCCGGTCATGCAATTGACCGGGGCATTTTCATTCCTCATCCCTCATTCCTCTCAATGAAATTTCCGCTTGACCAGTTTGATGAAATTTTTGGCTTTGGCTTTTTTGTCCCGGCTCGTCCAGTTGTATTTGGCGGCGACGTTTTGCGCCAGGTATTGTTTTGCCTGGTCGTAGCTGGAAAATTGTTGGAGAGCAGCAAGGGCATGGTCGAAAGCAGCCTGTTCGCCGCCAAAAAGTTCGTTGACGGTGAAGATGCGCTCGTTCAAGCCCATCGCTTTTTTGATGTCGGCGATGGGCGAGTCGGCTAATTTTTCTGACAATTCTTTGGCAGAAGCGAAGGCAAAAAGGTCTTCCATTTCCTCGTCCAAAACCGTGGTCGGGGGCGAAGGTTTGAGCCTTTCGGCAGGCGGGGTCGGGGGAATGAAAGCGGTATGCTCTGGCGGTGGTGGCGGCGCAGCCGTGTGTTGGCGTCGGACAGGCGAGGGTGGCGGCGGCGGTTCTTCCTCCACTTCCACTTCCGGCAAAATTTCCACTTTGGGTTCTTTCGGTGCAGGCGGTTCCGGTTTCAGCGGCGTCAACGGTGTAGGCGCAGGTTTGTACAGCGCCGGTTCCGGTTGGCTGAAAGTAAGTTTCGGGGCAGGTTTGATGATTTCCGCAGGCGGTTTTTCCGTTTTTGGGGCAGTGGCGATAGGCGAGTCCATGAAGACTTCATACAATTGCCGCAGGTAGCTCCGCATCAGATCTTTTTCGATGCCGGAGACGTTGGCGGGGTCGGTGCTCATGCTTTTGTAGAGCGCAAAGACTTTTTCGAGTAAAATTTTTGCCTTGTGAAGTTCCATTTTGATTTCGGATTTCTTGTCACCCTGGAAGGGTCGGATTTCGGATTTGGGCGGCAGTTTCGCTTCGCAATCCAGTAGTTGGCATCCGATAACCCTTCGGGTAAGTTTTTCAAAAATTGAGGGAAATAGGTCGGGAGATGCACTTGTGTCTATCTTCGCCGACCTTTTTCGGCGATGCGGTAAAAGTAGAATTTTTCAGCAAAGACGCCCTTTACAGCCTGCCCAATCACCAATCACTAATCACCAATCACGAACAATGTTTCTCGAGCCACATTTTAAAGGTCAGCGTAGCGGATGGATTGAGGTCATCTGCGGCTCGATGTTTTCGGGAAAAACGGAGGAGCTTATCCGCCGCTTGAAGCGGGCAAAAATTGCCAACCAGAAAGCGGAGATTTTCAAACCGAAAATTGACACCCGCTACGACGACCGCCGGGTGGTTTCCCACGATGAAAATTCCGTGCTTGCCACGCCCATCGAGCATTCCCGAAAGCTGCTGGATTTGACCAAAACCATCAGCGTAGTCGGGGTGGATGAGGCGCAATTTTTTGACATGGAGCTGCCCGAAATTTGCCAGATGCTCGCCCTGCAAGGCAAGCGGGTCATCGTCGCCGGGCTGGACATGGACTTCCGGGGAAGACCATTTGGGCCCATGCCCAACCTGCTCGCCGTTGCGGAATACATCACGAAAGTTCACGCCATCTGCCAGCATTGCGGCAACCTTGCGACCCATTCGTACCGCCTGACCACCGAAGGCGAAACCGTGCTACTCGGTGAAAAAGACCTCTACGAAGCTCGTTGCCGCACCTGCTACCACATGGGAAACATTCTCAACCTGCAAGTAAAAAACAATGGCAGGGATGAGGGATGAGGGATGAGGGATGACGCAATTCATCCCTCATCCCTCATCCGTCATCCCTATAAAAACTGACTAATGCAGTCCACTATCGAACCTGCCCTTTTGGAAAAATTAGACAACTTCATCCGGCAAGCCTTGCTGGAAGATGCGCCGCAAGGCGACCACACCTCCCTCGCCTGCGTTCCCGCCGACAGCCGCAGCCGAGCCAATTTGTACGTCAAGGATGCTGGCATCCTCGCTGGCATCGAGGTGGCGGAACGGATTTTTGAATTGGTGGACGGCACCTGCGAATTTGCCAACCTGATGCAAGACGGCGACCACGCCAGCTACGGCGACATCGCTTTTCAGGTCGAATGCAACACCCAGGCATTGTTGCGGGCGGAGCGAATCGTGCTGAATATCATGCAGCGCATGAGCGGCATCGCCACCCTTTCAAACCGCTTCGTTTTCGAGGTGGAAGACCTGCCGGTGAAAATTCTGGACACCCGCAAAACCACGCCCACCCTGCGTTTCTTGGAAAAATGGGCGGTGCGCATCGGCGGCTGCCACAATTACCGGGACAACCTCTCTGACTGGTTTATGATTAAAGACAACCACATCGAAGCTTGCGGCGGCGTCCGCCAGGCAATCGAGCGGGTGGCGGCTTACCAAAAAGAGAAAGGCTTGAACCTGGGCGTGACCATCGAAGTGCGCAACCTGGTCGAGTTGCACGAAGTGCTGGAGACTGCCGGCGTGACCCGCATCATGTTCGACAACTTTGAAATCCCCTTGCTGGAAGAAGCGGTGGCAACCGTGAACGGCAGGTTTGAAACAGAGTCGAGCGGCGGCATCACCATTCACAACGTGCGCCGGGTGGCGCAAACGGGCGTGAATTTTATTTCCACCGGGGCGCTGACGCATTCGGCGCAGAGCCTTGACCTGAGCTTGAAAATTGTATAGTGATTTGGTGGTTTGGTGGGTGGGACGTCTGACGTCCCACCCACCAAATCACCAAATCACTCACTCCGCCGGGTAACTTCTGACGACCATCCAAGCCAGCGTGAAAAGCGAAAGCAGGATAATCCAGAACCGGACGTCTTTGTAAAAAGTGTTTGTCTTGTCCATTAGTAAGCGAATAAGATTGAAGCAAATAAGGAGATAAAGCAAGGGGAGCAGCATGGCAAAACAATTTCCAGGCAGGGGAGCGACCTGAGTTCAAAAACCAATTTCATCTCGTGAAAACGTGTGCCTGGAAGGGAGCCGTTTTGGAACGGGGGGG
>CAZHLB010000755.1:0-3705 GCA_964533005.1 uncultured Saprospiraceae bacterium | reverse complement strand
CCAACGGTGCAATCACCGTCACCTGCCCTGAACCCGTGATAGTGGAAGTGCTCGGCATGACACCATCGCCGGGTTTGACGTAAACGCCCCAGGCAGCAGCGTTTGGCAGCAGTTGCAGTTTGAGTTGAAGACAGCCGTCTTGAGTAGGTTGGGAAAAAAGGGAGCGGATGGTTGCCGCCACGAGGATGACAAAGAGTAGAATTCGCTTGTTCATTTGTTTTTGTAGCGGGGAGTTGTGCCTGAAAACTCTGACGTGAAATGCGGGGAAAATGAGGGAGGAGATTGCTTCCTTGCGACAAGGAACGTGCCAGAGTGCGGCTCATTTCTTTTCTTTGCCGCCCTTGAAAATGGTTTAGGGAGGTTTAGCAGGTTTAGCAGGTTTAGTTTAAACCTCCTAAACCTGCTAAACCTCCTAAACCTCTTTAGAAAAATGACTATCTCACTGAACTGGCTCAAAGAATACATTGACGTTGACCTGCCACCCGCCAAAATCTCCGAATTGCTCACCAGCATTGGCTTGGAAATCGAAGACATGCAGGAGGTAGAAACCATCAAAGGCGGCTTGGAAGGCGTCGTCGTCGGCGAGGTTTTGGAAATCTGGAAACATCCCAACGCCGACAAACTTACCCTGACCAAAGTCAGCATCGGCGGCGAGCTGCTGCAAATTGTCTGCGGCGCTCCGAATGTGGCGGCGGGGCAAAAAGTGCTGGTCGCAACGGTCGGCACGACGTTGCATCCGATTGAAGGAGAGCCGATTAAGCTGCAAAAAGGCAAAATCCGGGGCGAAGTTTCCGAAGGCATGATTTGCGCCGAAGACGAGCTTGGCATCGGTCACGACCACTCCGGCATCCTCGTCTTGCCTGCTGAAACGCCCGTCGGCATGACCGGCAGGGAATATTTCAAGCTGGAAAAAGACGTGATTTTTGAAATCGGCTTGACGCCAAATCGCTCCGATGCCACTTGCCACCTCGGCGTGGCAAGAGACCTGGCGGCGGCGCTGAAAATTCAGCATGAGCACTCCGGCGAGGTGCGTTTTCCTGGCGCAGAATTGCCGTCGGCGAAGGGCACTCGGGCGGTCGAAGTCATCGTCGAAAACACCGAAGCCTGCCCTCGCTACGCAGGCATCGTTCTCCAAAATGTCACCGTTGGCGAAAGCCCCGACTGGCTCAAAAAGCGCCTGCAAAGCATCGGTCAGCGCCCCATCAGCAACATCGTGGACATCACCAATTTCATCCTGCACGAATTGGGGCAGCCGCTGCACGCCTTCGATTTGGATGAAATCGCAGGGCAAACCGTGCGGGTGAAAACTTTGCACGAAGGCGCAAAATTCACCTCCCTCGACGAGCAAGTACGCATCCTGAGCAACGAAGACCTGATGATTTGCGACGGCAATTCGCAAGGCTTATGCATCGGCGGCGTCTTCGGCGGCATCAATTCTGGCGTGAAAGAAACGACTCGCAATATTTTTCTCGAAAGCGCCCATTTCAACGCCCGTTGGATTCGCAGAACCAGCACCCGGCATGGCTTGCGCACCGACGCTGCTCGTGTTTTTGAAAAAGGCAGCGACCCGAACATCTGCGTCTTCGCCCTGAAACGTGCGGCGGCATTGATGTGCGAAATCGCAGGCGGCGAAATTGCCTCAGAAGTGATTGACGTTTACCCAAATCCAATCAAGCCTGCCGAAGTCACCGTCACCTACGAATTCGTCCACCGGCTCATCGGTCAAATCCTGCCGCCGCTCACCATCCGGCAGATTTTGGAGGCGTTGGGCATGGAAATTTTGGCGGAAACGACCGAAGATTTCACCGTCGCCGTGCCCACCAACAAAGCCGACGTGACCCGCCCAGCCGACGTGGTGGAGGAAATTTTGCGCATCTACGGCTTGGACAACGTGCCCGCCCCGCCGCACCTGCGCATCAGCATGAACCGCAGCGAACAGCCCGACCCGAACCAGGTTCGCAACGCCGTCGCAGACCTGCTGGCATCGAATGGTTTCAATGAAATCATGTCGCTTTCGCTCTCGCAATCAACGTTTTACAAAGAAATTTTGCCGCTGGAAGAAAGCCGGTTGGTGTACGTCAACAATACCTCCAACGTGCATCTCGACATCATGCGACCGACCATGTTGTTCAGCGGTTTGGAGGCGGTGGTTCACAATCAGAACCGACAGCAGGCAGATTTGAAGCTGTTTGAATTTGGCAAAACTTACCACCCGAAAGGCGGTCAGTTTTCCGAAATCTTCAAGATTTCGGAAAACTTGGGCAGCAAAAAACCGGAAGTAACCGACCTTTTCACCGAGCCGCAACACCTCGCCATTTTCATCGCCGGTCAACGCTGGCGGGAAAACTGGCGCAACAAGGAAAAGCAACCTGCCGACTTTTTTACCGTAAAAACTTTCGTTGACAACGTGCTGGCAAGGCTCGGCATCGGCGGTTTTCAAGAAAGCGAAGTGCAGGATGAAGTTTTTGCCTTCGGAATGAAATACCACCGGGGCGTTCAAATCCTGGCGACTTTCGGCAAAGTGCAGCCCAAAATTTTGAAAAAAATGAGCATCCGCAACGAGGTTTTCTACGCCGACCTCGATTGGGATTTGGCGTTGCAAATGCTTCAAAAACAGAGCATTACCTATCAGGAACTCAGCCGTTTCCCGACCGTGCGGCGAGACCTGGCGCTGGTCGTTGGCAGTTCGGTGAAATTTAGCGACCTTTCCGCCCTCGCCCGGAAAGCCGGGAAGAAATTGCTGAAAGAAGTCAACCTGTTCGATGTGTATGAAGACGAGGAGCGGCTGGGCGCAGGCAAAAAAAGCTACGCCGTCAGCTTCACGTTTGAAGACCCGACCCGGACTTTGCAGGACAAGGAGGTGGATGCGGTGGTGAATGAATTGATTGAGGTTTTTGAAGGCAAACTTGGGGCAACCGTGAGGCGTTAGGCTTTTTTTCAAGCATGAATTCACATCTCGAAAATATCGAACAAAAAGTCAGGCAATTGCTCGCTGAGCTTCAAACCTTGCGACAGCAAAACACCGCCTTGACCGATGAAAATAAAAGCCTCAAAGCACAGCTTGAAACACAAAACAAGCGGCTGGAGGAAGTGAAGTTCATTTTAACCAACACGCAGCGGGCAGTCGAAACGCCGCAGCAGCAGGGAGATGAAAAGGAAAGCTCCCGGAAAGTGAGAAAGTAAATTGACCATAAATTCGCAACTCCGCCAAAAGGCGGAATTGCTTGGCTGACAACGCTTTGCTTGAAATGATGAATGGTGAATGATGAATGTTTCTGGCGTTCTCATTTGAAGTTTTCATTTCCACAGGATATGGAGGAAAAGGATACCAAACAATTGACCGTAACCATCGCAGGCAGACCATATCCGTTGAAAATAAAGGCGGTTGACGAACCGGTCATCCGCCAAATCGTCAAAGAAATCAACGAGAAAGTCAACAGATTTCAATTGACGTATCCCAACCGTGAAAAGCAGGATTGCCTCGCTCTGGCGCTCTTAGCTTATGCGGTGGACTTGCACAAAGCGTCCAGCCAAAGCCCGGCGGCTTCTGTAGCCGGGGCTGCAAATGCTCTCTCTTCCGACCTTTCCGACCGCCTTTCCCGTCTTTCTTTGCTGCTCGACGAAGCCATTGCAGGCAATGCTTGACCGCTGCTTCATTCGTTGAATTGATGAAATGGTAATTGGTGACTGGTGATTGGTTGAAGG
>CAZHLB010000754.1:0-3716 GCA_964533005.1 uncultured Saprospiraceae bacterium | reverse complement strand
ATTTTGCGGCGGTGATGGCGCAGCTGCGAAAATGGGGGAAATAATGCTGCGTTATTTTTCCCAGGCGTCAATGGGAACGCAGATGACACGGATGGGGCGGATTTACACGGATTAGATTCGCCTCTGGCGAATGACAATCCGTGTAAATCCGCCCCATCCGTGTCATCCGTGTTCCCATTGACGTCCGGGTATACGTAACATCAACCCCTAAAACTCCGTCCCCAGGAAAAACGAAATCACGCCTTCATCTTCA
This sequence comes from uncultured Saprospiraceae bacterium, assembly GCA_964533005.1. GTDB lineage: Bacteria > Bacteroidota > Bacteroidia > Chitinophagales > Saprospiraceae > UBA6168. The sequence goes on along the minus strand of CAZHLB010000754.1, from coordinate 3,463 downwards.
TCCAGCAAGTAACTGTACCGGGCGCCAATCGGAATCGCTACCGGCAAATTCAGCCACTGCGTATCAAAAATCAGCTCGCCGCCCGCCGAGCGTTGTTCGAAATCTTTGCCTTGAAGCGAAAATTGGCTGTGGTCATAAAACACGTTGCCACGAATGCGCAGGCAATAAAAAATGCCGGCGAAGCCAGCGTCGGGGTAAGCCAGCGGAAAATGATAGTTCAAACCAAGCCGCCAGACCCGGTCGTTCAGCGGAATGTCGTAGCCCCTTGCGTACTCGAACTCGTCGCCGAACTGGAAGGCATTCGTCAGTTTTTCTTCCTGAAAATCTCCCTCGATTTCAAGGCTGTGCGTATTGAAAATGCCAGGCAGGTACAGGCTGCTGCGCAAGCGAATCCTGCCGATGTCACTGCGGTCAATGCCTTTTTCATAGTTGGCAAAAATGGTCTGACCGAAGCGTGGGAAGATATGTTGCGGCGCAGTTTTTCGCAGATGAAAAAAGGAAGCGCCCAATTCGACGTTGCCAAAATCGAGTGCCGGGCGGCTGGCGGGCAAGCTGTCCAATTTGAAATTTCCTACCTGGCGAAATTGGGCGAGCGCCGACAAATTCATGCCTGAAAAATAAGCGCCGTGCCAGGCTTGCAGCGGAAGACTGACTCCGCCGCCGATGCGCTTTTCCGTGAAATTCAAAGCATCCAAGCCATCACCCTCGAAATCAACCTCCCGACCGCTCACCCCGCCTTGAAGATGCAGCTCCGGGAACCAGCCGCCGTAGGCAAAATCTGCCGTTGCGGAGGGGCTGTCTTCGTTCAGGTTCCAACCGGCAGAAAGGGTCAGCAGGGTATTGTTCAGGATGTTGGTGAAGACACCGGTGATGGCTGGGTTGCGAGACTCGCCGCCGGGAAACCAACTGTGCAGGTGGAGGGCATGCTTGAGGCGGTCGTAGTTTTCCACCGGGTATTTTTCGTTGGGGATTTTGGGCAAAATATCGCCGCCTTCTTCGCTGGCGAATTGCATTGGAAACAGCTCGACTGGCTCCCGAATAGCAATCGCTACCAACGCCGTCGCTGAAGACATCTTTGCCAAATCATTCCCCATGCTCGTGAAATTGCTGAAATATAGCGTTCTTCTATCCTCAGAAATGCTGGGCTGGTAGGCGCCAACGGGCGCGGAGGTCACTTGAAAAATGGCTAGCTCTCCCATTTCATTGGTCGAATTCAGACTCACCTCGAAAATGTTATCAGTGCCCGTAAAACTGGCGCTGAAAAAAACTTGCTCGCCCACCACGTGCGGTGTATTCAAGACGTGCGAAGTGTAGGGTGTGAGAAGCCATTTCACAGCGCCCTCGGCAATGGGTTGCCTGACCAGCGCCATTTTCCCTTCGTGTTTGTCAATGAAAACCAGCGACTTGTCATCCGCCGTCCATTGCGGGTACATCGGAAAATGATTGCCGGGGTTCGGCAATTTTTGCAACACCTCGCCGGTGCGGGCGTCGAGGATATGAATCGTGTTTACTTGATCTTCAGTGATTTGCACCGCAGCGATTTTGCTGCCGTCGTGCGAAAAACAAGGCGAAAAATAGCGGCTGCCCTCTCCGCCAAAGGCGGATGGCAAGCGGCGCTTTTCGCCGGTTTTGTAGTCGTAGGTGACGATGCTGGAAAAATATTGATTGCCCCACCGCAAGTCCGGCTGCACTTCCGACCAGGCGATTTTGTCGCCGTTTTCCGAGATGTAATCGTCCACGACAATGCCTTGTGTCGTCAGCGTTTTTTCCTCCCCGGCGGGAGAAATGGCAACGAGGTGAGCGATTTTATCGAAGCTCCTTTTCAGACAAACCAGGTTGCCGTCGCTGAGCGGGTGGGGAAAGTTGTAGAAGGTTGGCTTGTGCTTCACACCTTTATTTATTAGTGCAAATTCAGTCGCAGGCAGGCTGTCTCGCTCCCCTTTCCATTGATTTTCAAGGGCTTGATAAGTTTCTCGGTAGAGTTGCCTCGTGCTCAAGCCGGTGCGCACTTTCACGGCTTTTGAGAAAGGATAAAAAAGAGACCGGTAGCTCCCAGCGTCGTGCAAAACGTCCTTCCAAAAGTCATTTCCAAACTGCGCCCTGCCGTAGGCGCACATCGCATAGCCCAGCGGATAGTGGTTGGGCAGAAGGTCTTTCAGCGAGCCGTTGCGGGCTTTCATGTAGGAATAGCGGCGGTTGTCGAGCAGCAATGCCCGTTGTTCGAGGGTGAACGATGGCAACCTGCCTCTGCCTGCGCCGGTCAAAGCAGTCTCTGCCAGCACAGCGTCGCCCTCCCAAAACCAGGCGGGAATGCTGAGATTGGACATCGCTGCCCAGCCATAGTCGCCGAGGAAATAGTGAAAAACCCGAGTCAATCCCCGGTCGGCATTGGTCGCTTGCAACACGTGGCGGTACTCGTGAATGGCGAGCACGTCTATCCAATCGAGGGAGCCAAGCAGGGAAGGGTCTTGCGGCGGGGTGGAAAAAAATTCGCTGTGGAAGGGTGCGAAAGTCACGAAGCCATTCGGAATAACCGTCTGATTTTGAAGCACAACGTCCACTTTTTTGGTGCGGTCGCCGACGGAGCGCAGGTTGTTTTGATGGATGAAATGCAGGACGTTGGCGGTACGCTGCGCCTGGTTTTCCATGCCTTGCGGAAAAATGACCCGCACAACGGGGGTATTGATTTGTTGCCAGCGCAAGCCCGGCGGGTGTCCGCCGAAGGTTTGGGCGAAAGTGGCGATGGCGGCGCAACAAAGCGCCAAAAGCAAGAGTAGTGGTTTCATTTTTAGGTAAGTTTCATTCGGAGAGAGACGGTTTGAGGCTGTATCATCTCTATCCTTTGATTTCCAAATCAGCCGCCGCCGCCTCATCCAACATCACCACGCCATGCGGCAATTGCTGAAAAATGCTCGCAGGAAAAACCTCCGTCACTTCCCCTTCCAAAGCCTGCCGCACCACAGCCGCTTTGCCTTCGCCCGAAGCCATGAGCAGCGGCAACCGGGCTTCTTTCAGATACTGCATGCCGAGCGTGATGCCTTTGTCCAGCGCCGTTTTTTCAGAAAAATACTTCTGCCCGACCACCCGGGTTGTTTCGTGAAGTTGCGAGACGTGAGAGCGGAAGTTCCAGGGCGTTCCCGGTTCGTTCATGCCGATGTGCCCGTTCATGCCGATTCCGACCAGCATCAGGTCAAGCCCGCCGAGACGGGCAATCGTGGCGTCCATTTTTTCGCATTCCATCTTCAGGTCGCTTGCCGTTCCATTGAAAAAAAGGATGTGTTCAGGGTTAACGTTTAGCAGATTGAAGAGATAAACGTCCAGGAAGTAGCGGCAACTGCCTTCCGTTTCCGGCGCAATGCCAGCCCATTCGTCCAAGCCGACGAAATGGCATTGGCTGAGGTCAACCGAACCGGATTTTGCAGCTTCCGCCAAGTAGCGAAACGTGCCCAGCGGCGTGTGCCCG
>CAZHLB010000753.1:0-3716 GCA_964533005.1 uncultured Saprospiraceae bacterium | reverse complement strand
TTTTTTGGTGTGTTTTTTAATAAATTTTTTAATAAAATTTTACAAAAAAAACCCCCCTCTCTCTCAAGCGTTTATCTGCAAAAACTTCCTTTTCCATGTCCGCCCAACCACTCACCATCCTCTGCCTCGCCGGCGACGTCAAGGGGCAACGGTTCATGCAGGAATGCAAAAATCAAGGCTGCCGGGTCTTCGTGCTTACCCGCCACTCGCTCCAGGACGACCCCGGCTGGGAGCGCCAGCACGTGGACGAGTTTTTTTACATGCCCACCCTCACCAAAAAAGACGACGTCATCAAGGCGGTCAGCTACCTCGCCCGCACGGAACGCATTGACCGAATCGTGCCGATGGACGATTTCGACGTGGACGTGGCGGCGTCCCTGCGGGAACATTTGCGAGCGCCGGGTATGGGTGACACGACCGCCCGGTATTTCCGGGACAAGCTCGCCATGCGCCTGGCGACGGAGGAAAATGGCATCCGCTGCCCCGCTTTTTCGCAGATTCTCAACTACGACCGACTGCGGGAATACATGGAAAAAATGCCCCCGCCCTGGCTGCTCAAACCTCGTTCGCAGGCAGGTTCGGCAGGCATCAAAAAATTCTGGAATTCGGAAGACTTGTGGCGAAAGCTGGACGAACTGGGCGACGAGCAATCATTTTACCTGCTCGAATCTTTCGTGCCGGGCGACATTTTCCACGTGGACGCCATCACTTCCGAAGGCAAGGTGCTATTCGTGGAAGCCAGCAAGTACGGTCGCCCGCCACTCGAAGTGACCCAGCAAGGCGGCATTTTCATGACCCGAACTTTGAGCCGCACCAGCGACGACGCCATCGAATTGTTTCGGTTGAATGAAAAAGTCTTGAAAACCTTGAATTTCCGCAGCGGCGTGACCCACACGGAATTCATCAAGAGCCATGCCGACGGGGAGTTTTATTTCCTCGAAACGGCGGCACGGGTAGGCGGGGCTTACATTTCCGATGTGATTGATGTCGCCACCGGCATCAATCTTTGGGCGGAATGGGCGAAGCTGGAAATCGCCGCTGGACAGCATCCGTACAAATTGCCAGCCTGCCGGGAAGGCTACGCAGGCATCGTCCTTTGCCTGGCGAACCAACCAGAACCGGACACATCTTCTTACAACGATCCTGAAATCGTCACCCGAATCAAGAAGGAATACCACGCCGGGCTGATTTTTTCGTCGCCCGATGCTGGGCGGGTGGATAGTTTGATGTGGAAGTATGCGGAGCGATTCAGCCAGGAGTTTTTGGCATCTGCACCGCAGTATGAAAAGATTGAGAGATAACTGCCTGATAGCGTGGGGTTTTGAGAAAAATTTTTCTCAAAACCTCACGCTCCCTACTTGGGTAAAGCCACATAAAACGTCGCTCCTTCTCCTTCCTCCGACTCCACCCAAATCCGCCCGCCCAGCCGCTTCACTATCTTTTGGCAAATCGCCAATCCGATGCCCGTCCCCTCGAATTTTGAGCGAGGATGCAGCCGCTGAAAAATCTCGAAAATGCGCTCCTGTTGCTCCTTCGGAATGCCGATGCCGTTGTCCTGAACGGCGACAATGTGCTCATTTTCATTGCTTTCGGAAAAAATGCGAACCACCGGCTGGACGCCCGTGGGAATGAATTTCAAGGCGTTGCTCACCAGGTTTTGAAACAACTGGATGAGCAACGACTGGTTGCTGCGCACCACCGGCAGCGGCTCGCAGTGCATCTGCGCCTGGGTTTCTTCGATGCGGATTTTCAGGTTCGTCTGGCAAATCAGCAGCACGTCGTCGAGGCGGACGTCGTCAATTTCGGGGACGGCGTTGGCGATGGTGGCGTATTTTAGCAAGCCTTCCAACAAGTTGTTCATGCGATGGACGCCTTCGGTGACGAAGGTGAAATATTGCTTTTCCTTGTCTCCCAACTTGTCCTGCGTCAGGCGTTGAATGATTTGCGTGTACGAGCCAATCATGCGCAGCGGCTCTCGCAAATCATGGCTGGCAACGTAGGCGAATTGGCGCAGTTCCTCGTTGGCTCGCAGCAGTTCCTGGTTTTGCCGGGCAATCTGGTCGCTCTTTTGGAGCAGCAGCGCCTGGTATTCATTTTCCTTCGTCAACTGCTCGATTTCCTTCTGTTTTTCCCGAATTGCCTGGCGGATTTCGAGGTCGAGCACCTGCCGGTTGCGCTGCACACGGGCGAATTCTTCCTGGATTTCAGCGTACCGTTCCTGGAATTCAAGCGCCTTGGCGAAGTCGCCTTTTGCCTTGAAAATCAGGGACAAAAGTTTGTAGCCACGAATTTCGCCTGCGTCGTCTTTCAGCTTTTTGGCGGTTTCTACGGCTTGGTTGGTCAGATCCACTGCCTCGTCGAAGCGGTTTTTCAGGTGAGCCAGGTGACCCAAATTCATCAGGTGAATTTGTTTGCCGTTCACGTCGCCGAGGCGCTCGAAAAGTTCGGCTGCCCAATGGGCATCCTGTTCGGCTTCGGACAGGCGATTCATGCTGATTTTCGTGCGGCTCAACTGGGCGAGGGAGTGGGCGAACATTTCCTGGTGTTGGCATTCATCAGCCAGGGTGTTGGCTTTTTCAAAGTAGGAGAGTGCTTGCTGTGGCTGTTCTGTGGTGAAAAAAATATTGCCCAAGTTGTTGTAAAGCGCCACCCGGATTTTGTCTTCGAGAATATCGGAATGCTCGGCGAGGACTTTTTGGTAGCGGTTGATGGCTTCTTCGTAGTTGTAAAGATGGGCGTAGAGCGTGCCGAGGTTGATTTGAATCTGAGCGCTCAATTCCCGGTAGCCGATGGTTTCGCACTTGTCGAGGGCTTCCAGGAAATATTGCATCCCGATTTTATAGTTCGATTTTACCCCGCAGACGACGGCGATGTTGTGCAGCGCCAATGCTTCTTTTTCCACGTCGCCGAGCTGGCGGCTGAGTTGCAGCAGGTGCTGGCTCATTTCGAGCGAACGGGAATATTCCTGCCGTTTCAAATATGCCTGCGAGAGTTGCAGATAGACCTCCGCCCAAAGCGCCACGTGGTTGTTGGGCACGTTGTCCTCCAAAAACCGAAAGCCTTCCTCGGCGAACATCACGCCTTGCTCCACCTCGTTTTTTGCCAAAAAAAGCTGGCTCAACAGCGCCAGCGAAAGCACCGTGCATTCGACGTCGTCCTTCAAACGAGCGATGGCGAGAGCTTTGCGCAGGCTGGTTTCCGCTTGCGCAAACTCTTTCAAATTCAGGTGAACCTTGCCTGCGTTGAGCAAAATGCGGGCATCGGCAGCAGGGTCTGCGAGCAGGTCATTCAGGCGTTTGGCTTCGGCGATGTATTGCAGTGCTTTTTGAAAACTGGCAGGCTCGTTTTGATAACGTGCGTTGGTGTTGAAGATGCGGGCAAGCAGCAGGTTTGCTGAGACGAGGTCTTCGGGCTTGGCTCGCTCTGTCAAGCCAAATTCGAGGGCAATCTTTGCCGTGTTCAAGGCTTTTTTCAGATGCCGCCCCCGATAATGGACGAGCGAATCGTCCAGGAGTGTTTGCAGTTGTTTGTTCATTACTCGTGTTTGTTCGTGACCTAAAAATGTGCGAATGACGGAGAACCAGCGGTGAAAATTAGTCGGCGGGAAATGTTGTTGCCGACGTGTTCAAAAAATCTGCCATTTTTCGAGAGGTTTCATTGGGCGAAAAGCTGACAGGTGGTTTTTGGATGTTGCCGTTGAAAAATTTTCAATTTTT
>CAZHLB010000752.1:0-3718 GCA_964533005.1 uncultured Saprospiraceae bacterium | reverse complement strand
GTTAACATCTATCATATTGAACCCCGCCGTTTCACCGGCGGGGGTCCCGGCGACCCTTACCCCACATCTATCATCTTTACAAAACATCAGCATCAGGCGTGGATGCTGATGTTTTGTAAAGATGATAGATGTGAGACGGGGAAGCGGCAAAGCCCCGCCGTTGAAACGGCGGGTTACAAGATGATAGATGTTAACACGGCGTTGCCCTTAAGTTGACGACATTAGACTTGAAGTCACCCGCTCACTGCATTTCCAAAAAGGCGAGAAAAATCTGCTTGCAAGCCCGGCTAATTTTCATTGAAATCAAAAATTGGAATAATGTTTGACTTAAATTGCAGCATAAAGTTCCACGAATTCAATTTCTTACGAATTGCTCTTTTTTAAAACTTGAAAAATTGGAAAACTTCACCGGCTGCCGCTCGTAAACTATTCCCGGTGGTCGTTGCTACAAAAAGCAACCACTTGAACGTCCAACTCAAACTCGTTTTCCATGAACGACCTGACTAAAAAGCTACCCCTCTTTGCGAGCATTTTTACCTCGATGATGCTGCTCGGCGTCACGCTCTTTCAAGGCGACGTCGTCACCGACCTCCGGTCGGATCTCTTCGGCGAGCGCCAAATCACCATCCAACTCAAAGAAGACCTCAAAGCGGAAAAGGCAAACAGCACTGCCTTGCAGGAGCAAATCGCCGTTTTGCGAGACAGCGTTGCCATGCTGGAATCGCAGGTGGCGGAGCTTCACCAAAAAATTTCCGACCTGAAAGGAACGGTCGTTCAACTGAACAACCTCCTGCAACAGAAGGACGAAAAACTCGCCAGCCTCACCCGTGAATTGAACGCCCTGCGCAGCAAGGACAAAGACAATTCGCTGAAAATCAAATCGCTGCAAGCAGAAATTAGCCGCATCCTGCAAGACATGGAAGCCAAAGACCGTCAGCGAACAGAGATGACGCAGCAGTTGGAACGCTCCAAAAAACAGGAAGCCGAAACCGCCCGCCGCAAGCAGCAACTCCAAGCCACCGTCGAACAAAAACAGCAGGAAGCTGAAAAACCGTCGGAGCAAAACCAGCAGGAACCGCTGCCCGGAACATCCGCTGAAAATTCCCCGGCATCATCCGATGCACCTGAAAACAATGGCGAAGGCATCCGCCTCAGCCAGCAAAAACGCATGGTCAGCATCGCCAGCCAGACGAAGGTGAATTTCAAAACCGTCGCCCTGCGCAAAGACCGCAACAGTGCCAACCTCGACCAAATCAAAGCCAAGAACTGGCGCTACACGATGATTGATTTCGACCTGCAACATCCTGACCCGCAGTTAATTATGGACGAAACTTTCCTCCTCCAAATCGTGGACAAAGACAACGAAACGGTCATGCCGATGAACGAAAAAAACACCGCCTATCCGAACAGCGAGCAGGGCGCCCAAGGCTTCCAATTCAAATACCAAGGCAAGCCAGTGAGCATTCCCTACGTGAACACGCAGAAAAAAGAGGGAATTAATTACCAAATCAAACTCTACTACGTGAAAGGCGGCAGCGCAACGCCGCTTTCGAGCGGCACGATGCAAATCGTCAGAAATGGCGAGGTCGTGAGACCGTGATTGGGGATTGGTGACTGGTGATTGGTGATTGGTGATTGGGCAGCCCAATCACCAATCACCAATCACCAATCACCCCCAACCGACCCAAGATGCCTTTATCTCAATATAAGTTGTTTAGGGCAGTGGCTACCTGGCTGCTGCCTTTTTTATTTTCGCACCCGGCTAAAGCTGACAGGGGGAAAAGGGAACGACCCGGCAGGAAAAATTTGAAAAATTTTTCCTGCCGGGTCGTTCCCTTTTCCCCCTGTCAGCTTTTTGCTACCCGTTGAGAATGAGGCTTTTACTGTTTTTCATCCCGCTTCTTTTTTCCTGTCAAGCGACCCGTTGGCTCACCGTCCAGCAAACTGCAAAGCCCACTACCCTATCCGCCGGAGCGCCGAAATACAGCGACGTCTGTTTTTCCAGCCGCTGGGAAAGACCTCGAAATGCGGAAGACACGCTCGAAACTTTCGCCGCCGCCCGCAGCTTTCACGCCACCTACATCAATTGGGTTTACACGACTAATTCAGCTTTCATCAAAAAAGCCGATTCGCTCGGCTACCGCTTGCAGGTGGCACTCTCGCCGACCATGCCCGACTTGCCGCTGGGCAGCGAAAAGCGGCAAAAGGGCAGGCTCGTCAACGCCAAAGGCGAAATCGTGACCGCTCCCTGGATGAAATCTTTTGGCAACGCCTGGTGGGGCTGCGTCAACCATCCTGATTTTCAGACCACCTATTTTGAGCATATAAAAGCTGCCCTCGAAGCCGGTGCGCATGGCTTCCAAGTGGACGACCCAGGCTTCGGTTTTTTGCTTATGCGAAACAAGTGGGAGGACGTTTGCTACTGCGAATTTTGCCGCCACAAAGCAGACAGCCTCGGCATGAAACCGCCTGATATTCAGGAACTTTCAGTCCTTGAATTTCACCGGGACATGAAACGCAAGGCGGAAAAATTTGCCGGTCGCCCCGTTCCGTTTTCGTGCAACAACTTTGCGGGGGATTGGAGCCTGTTCCCGTTTTCGTTTTTCGATTTTGGCGTGGCGGAAGCACCGGAGCGTCATGCCAATCCTGAGTACCTTTTCGCCGCCGTGCGGGAAGCGAGGTTTCGAGGGAAGGCGCAGGTTTTTTCCTTCGTCTCCGAGCGGGATTGGCTGGTGCAGAAAATGATAGCAGCGGGCTATGCGGCGGGGGCAAACATGCTGGTTCCCTGGGATGTTTGGCAGGGCGGCGGAAAGGAGAGGTACTTCGGAAAGCCGGAGGTTTTTGCGCCGTATTTTGCTTTCGTGCGAGCCAATGCGCAGTGGCTGGATTGCTACGAAGATGCTTTTTTCACGAGCAGCCAGGCGGATTTTCGATTTGGCGAAGCGGCTGATTTGCCAGTGAGTTTTGACGAATACCGTCGGCAAATTCATGCCTTCGTACGAGCGAAACCGGGCGATGAAAAAGCGCCTGCCGTACTGCACCTGATTGATTTTCACCCGGTTGCAGATACTTTTTCCATCCGCCTGAACGAGCACCGTTTTTTCAAAAATGGCATCGCCAGCATTGAAATATTGACCCCGGTAGCCTTCGACAAGACAGCCCACGAAGCAGCTGAAAGCACCGGTGATTTTTCAAAACTTGTGAAATCGGAGCGGCTGGCTTTTTCAAAAGGCAAAAACCTGCTCCGACTTCAACTGCCCAAACTCGAAAGGCATTGGGCAATCCTCATTTTAAGAGAGTGAGAGGATGAGAAAGTGAGAGGGTGAGAACTCTCACTCTCTCACTCTCTCACCCTCTCACCTTCTTAAATGCACCTCGACAAGCTCAAACTCACCCATTTCCGAAACTACGGCAGCGAAACCTTCGACTTTTCGCCCCGCCTCAATTTGGTCACCGGCTTGAACGGCATGGGCAAGACCAACCTGCTGGATGCGGTGTACTACCTATGCATGGGCAAGAGCCATTTCCAAAGTACCGACAAAAATGTGGTGAGAAAAGGTGAGGCATTCTTTCGATTGGAAGGCCATTTTATGCTCGAAAAAATCGAAAAAATTGTCGCCAAAGTAGTGCCTGGATAGCAAAAAACGATTGAACGCAACGATACCCCCTACCCTCGCCTTTCAGACCATGTGGGCCTGTTGCCTGTGGTTTTCATGGC
>CAZHLB010000751.1:0-3726 GCA_964533005.1 uncultured Saprospiraceae bacterium | reverse complement strand
CCCCTCCGCCGAACTGGAGTTCGGCGGCACTGTCACCGCCCCCGGCGACACCTTATATAATATGGTGCAAACGACTTCTTCCCGCCTCGGCAACCTTGTCGCCGAAATCAAAAATGCCTTGCACGAACTCAGCGGCATGGAACCTGCCGACATGGACGAGCAGGCGAGCTTCCTCGAACTGGGTTTCGACAGCCTGTTTTTGAGCCAGGCAGTCATTCGGTTCAACCAAAAATTCAACCTGGAACTGAGCTTCCGAATGCTGTTCGAGGAGACGCCAGGCATCGCTGCACTGGCGGAATATTTGGATGAAACGCTGCTGGAAAACTTGTTTCAGCCAGCACCGCCAAAACAGATTATTTCTCCGCAAGCTGTTCATTTTCAAGCAAATGGAAACGAAGTAGCGTATCAAAATGGGCATGCAAACGGTCAGGTGAGTTTGCCCCAGCTTTCCGAAAGTTTCAAACTTTCGGAAAGCTTGTCTGCCAACTCGCCCGTCCAGCTTATCATCCAGCAACAGTTGCAAATCATGCAACAGCAGTTGGCTTTGCTCGGTAGCACACCGTTCACGGTGTCCGGTTCGGCGACCTTCAGGTCGCCGGCGGTCGAGGCAAAATCGCAAGTAAACGGCGACCTGAAGGTCGCACCCCAAGACACCGTGAACGGTGTGCTACCGATGCAAGAGATTGAAATTCAACGCAAAACAAAAGGCGTCACCGCCAAATTGAACAGCTACAAAAAGATTTCTACCGCCGACGACCTGACCGAGCGGCAGCGCCTGGGCTTGCAAAATTTCATCCACCGCTACGAGGCGATGACTAAAAAATCCAAAGACCTCGCCCAGCGCCACCGCCAGTGGTACGCCGACCCTCGCAGCGTCACCGGGTTCAGCAAATTGTGGAAAGAAATCTGTTACCAAATCGCCCACGAGCACTCGAAAGGCTCGCACATCCGGGACGTGGACGGCAACGAATACGTGGATTACGTGATGAGCTACGGTGTCGCTCTTTTTGGCCACATGCCTGATTTTGTGGAAGTTGCGGTGGCGGACGCCCTGCGCCGGGGCAATTCGATTGACCTCCTTCCGCCCGAAGCTACTGAGGTCGCCCGCATCATTTGCGAACTGACCGGCTTCGACCGGGCGACCCTCGCAAACACGGGGACAGAGGCAGTTTTGGGTGCTGTCCGAGCTGCCAGAACTGCTACCGGGCGTGACCGAATCGCTGTTTTCGACACCGATTATCACGGCATGATTGACCAGTTTTTGGTGCGGGGAATTCACCTGCGGGGCGAGAGCAAAACCCTGCCTTCGTCGCCCGGTGTGCCGAAGTTTTTGGTGGAAAACACGCTGGTTTTGGACTACGACGACCCGGAGGTTTTGCAAAAATTGGAGAAAAATATCCGGGAATTGGCAGCCGTCGTCATCGAACCGGTGCAAGCCCAAAACCCGCACTGGCAGCATCCCGACCTCATCCACCAGATTCGCCAACTCACTGAAAAACATGGCGTTGCGCTGATTTTCGTTGTAATCATCAACGGCTTTCGTCTGCATCAGCGAGGCGCTCAGGCATGGTTTGGAGTCGAGGCGGACATCTGCGCCTACGGCAAAAGTATCTCCGGCGGTTTGCCATTGGCGGCGGTGGCGGGCAAGGCAAAATTCATGGACGCTTTCGACGGCGGCTTCTGGCAATTTGGCGACGACAGCTCGCCGGAAGGGGTGATTACCTATTTTGCCAGCACTTTCATTAAAAATCCCATCAGCGTTGCCGCCGCTCATGCCGCACTTTCGGAAATCCAGCGCCAGGGCGAGGATTTGCAGGTGGATTTGAATGAAAAAACCTTCCGCTTCGCCAGCCGCATCCGTGAAATTTTCCTTCGCACGAAAGCGCCGCTGATGATTCAGTCAGCATCGAGTTTTTTCATGATAAAAAATGCAGACGCCAGCCCGCTGACCCGCTTGTTCAACTACTTTCTGCGAGCCAGGGGCGTGAATATTCGGGAGCGTCCGTGCTTCCTTTCGACGGCGCACACGGAGGTGGATTTTGAAAAAACTTACCGGGCATTCGAGGATGCGATTCAGGATATGTTCGAGGCGGGAATGCTGGAAAAATGGGAGGGCGAGGATTTGAATGAAATCGTGTCATCGCCCCTCGCTCCTTCAATATTGTCCCGTAGGGACGCAACACCGGTAGCGATCGCCAACGACAAAACCACCCCGTCCCGTAGGGACGAAATGTTTGTAGATGCTGCATCCGAGCGGGTTTCCCGTTCCGTAGGAACGGAATCTGGCGAGCATTCCAACATGCCGTTCCTACGGAACGGGAAGCACGAACCCGCCGATTTCTACAAACATGCCGTCCCTACGGGACGAGTTTTAGAAGCGCCGCTCACCGAAGGACAGCAAGAAATTTTCCTCTCCGACCGCTTCTCGCCGGAGGCGTCCAAAGCCTACAACATCGCCACTGAAATCAGGCTGGAAGGCGAAGGTTTTGACCTGGAAAAAATGCGAAAAGCCCTGCAATTGCTGGTCAACCGGCACGAGGCACTGCGCACGGTTTTCAACGAAGACGGCAAAACGATGAAGATTTTGCCGGAGTTGGAAGTTGAAATTCCTTTCGTGGATTTGGCCGGCGACAGTGCTAACAGCACTTCCAGTGCTGTTAGCACTTTGTACCACGAGGAAGCCGAGCACCTGTTTGACCTGCAAAATCCGCCGCTCGCCCGCTTCAAAATCGTGAGGTTGGCGGCGCAGGTGCATTTGGTTTTCATCAACGTCCACCACATCATTTGCGACGGGTGGTCGCTTGGGATTTTGACGAGGGAATTGGGGGAAATTTATGGCAAAGACTTTCCAGGTTTTGAAAACCTGGAAAGTCTGGCGTCTCCCAAACAACTCAGCCAATTCGCACTCGAACAAGCTGATTTGCAGCGACTTCCGCTTTTCCAGAAAAATGAAAACTACTGGCTGGAGCAATTCAAAGACGGCGTTCCGGTGCTGGAATTACCGACTGATTTTCCCCGCCCGCCAGTGAAAACGTTCAACGGGGCGGTGGAAAAAATCAGCTTCGACCCTGCTTTCACGGCTCAATTGCGCAAGGCAGCGGCGAAGCAGGGCGTTACTTTTTACGTCTTCATGCTTGCCGCTTTCCAGGCGTTTTTGCACCGGCTGACGGGGCAGGATGATTTTGTGGTCGGCGTGGCGGCGGCGGGACACAATTTGCCGGGCAACCAAAACCTAGTCGGTCACGCCATCAGCCTGCTGCCGGTGCGCACGAAAGTGGACGGCAAGGCGACTTTTGGCGAGTACCTGAAAACCGTCCGCAAGCAAGTTTTGGACGCTTTCGACCACCAGCAATACACGTTTGGGGCTTTGCTTAAAAAGCTGAAAATCAGCAGGAACGCTAGCCGGAACACGCTCGTCAGCGTCGCTTTCAACCTCGACAGCCCGCTCGATAATTTGGATTTTGGCGACTTGAAAGCCAGCACGAAAGCCATTCCCCGGCACTACGAAACCTTCGATACTTTCATCAATTTGAAGCCGCTCGCTAACCCCCTCGAGGGGGCAGGGGGTGGGGTTGATTTCGAGTGGAATTTCAACATTGACCTTTTCCGGCGGGAAAGCATCCGACTCCGACTGGCGGAATTCGAGGTTTTCCTGGGAGCAATCAGTGCCGCCAAACTCCAGTTTGGCGGTGGCGAGGCATCCGCCAAACTGGAGTTTGGCGGTGG
>CAZHLB010000750.1:0-3746 GCA_964533005.1 uncultured Saprospiraceae bacterium | reverse complement strand
GCCAACAGCTAACGGCATTGATAAAGTACCACAAAAACATCCAATTATGGCTGAACCGATTACGAGGAGAAGCTTTCTCCGGCTGCGCCGTGCGCCGGTTGGAGCCTCCGAAACTGACTTCGCCCGGCGACCTGCTTTGCCGGTACACCGCACTTCAGATTTGTCATTTCTGAAGGGAAACTCCCTTCGCTCACCGAATTCGTCTGCTGGTCTTGAACCTTATTCAGGCACTTGGGACGTGGAGCAAGTCGCTCACCTGTTGCGCCGCACCATGTTTGGCGCAAAAAACACGGACGTTCACAACTTCCTGGAAATGAGCGTTTCCGCTGCGGTGGACAAGCTGCTGGAAGAGCTTCCTCAGCCGCCGCCACCCATCAACGACTACGGCAACGACCCCTTCGTTCCGCCTGGTCAAACCTGGATTGATGCGCCCATGTCGAACGGGCACGAGGACAAGCGCACCTACTCGCTCAAAGGCTGGTGGCTCGGAAACATGCTCGACCAGCCGACCAACATTCGGGAAAAAATGGTGCTGTTCTGGCACAACCACATCCCCATCGAATTTTGGGATTTGTACAATGGAAGGTACAGCTATCGCTACATGGAGCAGCTTTACCTGCATGCCACCGGCAATTTCAAGGCGCTGGTCAAAGCCATCACGATTGACCCGGCGATGTTGATTTACCTCAACAATACGTCCAGCGGGAAGGACGCTCCCGATGAAAACTACGCCCGTGAATTGCAGGAGCTTTTTTGCGTGGGAAAGGGCGCTGGCGCTGGATTCACCGAGGATGACGTGCAATCGGCGGCTCGTGTTTTGACAGGCTGGCGGACAGATTTTGCCTACCCGGAAACCTATTTCCACGAGCAAACCCACGACACGACGGACAAGCAGTTTTCCGCTTTTTACAACAACACCGTCATCACCGGACGCTCCGGGCAGGCAGGCATGGAGGAGTTGGATGATTTGCTCGATATGATTTTCGCAACGGACGAAGTGACGCTGTTTCTCTGCCGAAAACTGTACACGTTTTTTGTCTATCAGGACATCAACGAGCAGGTCGAGCAAGACATCATCGAGCCGCTGGCGCAACTGCTGCGGGACAGCAATTACGAGGTGAAACCGGTGCTGGAAACCTTGCTGAAAAGCGCCCATTTTTTCGACCCGCTGAACCGGGGTTCCATGCTCAAAAGCCCGGTGGAATACGTGGTCGGCATGAACCGGGAATTTCACGTGCAATTTCCGCCTGCCTCGCAGTACCAGGATTTGTTCGAACTGCGAAAAGCTATGTACGCTCACCTGCCAAACATGCTCGAAGCCATTGGCGACCCGCCCAACGTGAGCGGCTGGCCCGCCTGGTATCAGGAGCCTATCTTCTACAAATACTGGATTACCGTTTCGACTTATCCCAAGCGGGCGAGCCACTCCGACTTGCTGCTTTTCACCGGCTACGCCACTAATAATCAAATAGTTAAGCCAGACGTAGTTGCCTTCACGGCAACGCTGACCGAGCCGGCCGACCCGAATTTTTTGCTGGAGGAAGTGCTTCGCCTTTTCTACGGCATCGAGGTTTCGGACGAGGTGAAAATGCAGTTGAAAAGCATTTTGCTGTCGGGGCAGGCGAGCGATTATTATTGGTCTTCGGCTTGGAACGAGTATGTCGGCGACCCGAATAATGTGCAGGCGCTTGGCGTGGTCGAGACCCGGCTGGAGGCATTTTACCAAGCCATTTTGCAGCTGGAAGAATACCAATTGCTTTGAATTCGAGCCGAAAGCTGACGCATTTTTCAATCTCTTTGAGATGACTCACCAACACGCTTTTTTTTCAACACATAGTCACATGAGTTCACATAGTTTTTTGAGAATCAGCAAACTATGTTTTCTATGTGACTATGTGTTGAAGAAAAAAGTGTGCTGGTGAAACCTCTCACTTCTTTCCTTATGAAAAGAAAATCCTTCCTCAAATACATGGGTGCAGGCGCAGTAGCCATGCCCAGCTTGCTCAACGGCTTCTCCGTTCGGGCAAGCAAACCTTCCTTTTTCGAGCAAATGCTCCACCCGAATTTGGTCGGCAACGACCGCATTTTGGTCATCGTCAACTTGAATGGCGGCAACGACGGGCTGAACACGCTCGTGCCTGTTGACCAGTACGATTTGTACAAGATTGCCCGTCCGAAGATTGGCATTCCGCAGGATAAGTTGCTGTCCCTCAGCGGCGTATCGCACGTCGGGATGAACCCGGCAATGACTGGCATCCGGGAATTGTACGACGATGGCAAGGTGGCTATCATTCAAAATGTAGGCTACCCGGAGCCGAGTTTCTCCCATTTTCGCTCCAACGACATCTGGACGACCGCCTCCGATTCCGATGAAATTCTGAAAACCGGCTGGGTCGGGCGCTACCTCAAATATGAATATCCGAACTATCCTTTTGACTTCCCGAATGCCGAAATGCCTGACCCGCTGGCGATTGAAATTGGCTATGCCCAGTCAGTTATCATGCAGGGTCCGGCTTACAGCATGGGCATTGCGGTGGCAGACCCGACCAGCTTTTTTAACCTCGTAAATGGCATTGATACGCCGACGCCAAACACCCCGGCGGGCGAGCAATTGAAGTATGTGCGCCTCATCGCAAGGCAGGCAAACCTCTACGCCGGGCGCATTCAGGAAGCATTCAACAGCGTTGCGACGCAGCCGGCTTATCCTGACACGGTGCTTGCTGCGCAATTGAAAATAGTAGCGAAATTGATAGCCGGTGGCTTGAAAACCCGCATTTATCATGTCTGGATGACTGGCTTCGACACGCACGACTCGCAGGCGGAAGTTGATGCGCCCTGGGTGGGCAGGCACGCCAAGTTGCTCAAGGAATTTTCAGATGCGGTCAAGATTTTTCAGGATGATTTGACCAGTCACGGGGTGCAAGACAAAGTGCTTGGCATGACCTACTCCGAATTTGGCAGGCGCATCATTTCCAACGGCAGCGACGGCACTGACCACGGAGCGGCGGCGCCTGTTTTCATCTTCGGCAGCAACGTTCAGCCTGGCATTTTGGGAGACAACCCTACCCTGCCCGCCGCCCCAACGGTGGACGACAATATCCCGATGCAGCATGATTTCCGCTCGGTTTATCGGACACTTTTGGAAGGCTGGTTCTGTATGCCACCTGCCGATGTGCCTGAAATCTTGCTCGACGATTTCCCGGGGCTGCCTTTCATCCAGCCCGCCGCTTCGTGCCTGCAAATTTCAGATGCAAGGGAGCGGAACAAAAACGCCGGTCGCCGCCTGCTCGACAACTACCCGAATCCATTTTGGGCAAACACGACCATCCGCTTCGAGGGCGACGGAGGCAGGGCGACAGTTCAAATTTTGGACGGGGCAGGCAAGCTCGTCGCAACGCCATTCAGCGATGCGAGCCAGGTGGGAAGGAATACCATTTCGTGGGATTCGGAAGGATTGCCGACTGGCATTTACTATTGTCGCCTGCAAAATGGAGCGGTGCAGCAGGTAGGTCAAATGCTGAAAGTTGCTGACTGATAATTGTTGATTGTTGCCGCTCCGCCAACAATGAGCAATCAACTATTAACAATCAGCCATTCTAAAAACTGTTCTTACGCTTGGAAAGGGCTGTCCCGGAGAGTAGAGGCTTTGGGGCAGCCATTCTTTTTTTGTGTGGTGGGGAAGAAGGGATAGGTGCTTCCACTTGTATTTCCAGACGGCGACGACCCTGGCGGGATGTTTTGCATTT
>CAZHLB010000749.1:0-3747 GCA_964533005.1 uncultured Saprospiraceae bacterium | reverse complement strand
TCGTCGTCGCCTTCGATGCGGCGCAGCAGGCGTTGGGTGGCGGTTTCTTTGATTTCAACGACATCGGCAGCGATTTCGAGGGCATATTTTCCGCCTTGCAAGCCTTCCACCAATTCAAAATAGACAGGTGGGCGAAGGATAGTTTTCGGGGTAACCTCATCCAGTTTTTCCAGGTCGAGCTGCGCTAATTTTTGCTGGAAAACCTGGTAGCGTTTTGCGCCAGCCTCGTCCGTTTTCAACGCAACGGCAACCGGCGGCACGGGCAAGCTGCGCAATTGGGCGCTGTACGTTTTTTCCCCGTCGAGCTGCAAGCCGCCTTCCAATTTCAGGACGGTTTTTTGAAAACCCACACTTTCGGACGAAGCCACGCCCAGCACCTTCTCCGCTTTTTCTTCCATCACTTCAAAAGTTGCCGGTTTCCCGGCGTCGGTAGGCATGCCATGCACTGCTCCACAGTTGACCGCCCAATCGCCCTTGCTGTCGGGGGCGAGGGTGTAAAATCTTGTTTTTTGCAAGTCGCCGGGCGCTCCCAAAAATCGTTGGTAAGGATTGAAACCTGCATGCGGCTCGAACTGCGGGTGCTGCGTTTCGGAAGTGCGAAACATGCCGGAGCGGCAGCGGGCGTACACGTCGGCATAACTTGCGCCAGGGTCGGCTTCGAGCGCCCGAAGCAGGTTGAGCGAAAAAAGCCCGCGCTGGCTGGTGAGTTCGTAGGCTTTTTCGCCCCGGTCGCAGGCTGCCAGCAAAATGTGCTCCGCCAGGGGCAAGCCGCCGGCAAAACCGTCGGCGTAGTTCGTTGAAAAATAGCCGTTTAGGTAAGTCTCGAAGGGTCGCTCGACTTGGTTTTCAAAAAAAAACTGCCGGGGTTTTCCAAGCTGCCCGTCGTCGAAACCACGCGTGGCGGAGCCGGAGTGGCAACAATCAAAGATGACGGTGAGGTGGACGCCCTTTTGTTGGAGGTCGTGTAGGAGGATGCGCAATTCCTTGTCAGCGAGGCAAAAATTGCCCTGTTTGCCGCTGTCGTAACAAATGAGGGCTTCGTTCAAACCGTTGGGAGCCAGCGGTTTAAAGGCTTTTGCGGCAGGTTCCTGGGTGCCGTGCCCGCTGAAATAAAACAGGACGGAGTCGCCTGGGGCCGCCTCACCGAGGTGCCCGTCGCCGAGGTTTTTGACGACGTTTTCGTAAGTGGCTTCATCGTTTCGGAGCATCACCTCCGGTTTGAGGTCGAAGGTTTTTTTGTAGGTGCTCCACAAAAAAGAGCGGAAATTGGAGATGTCGTTCACGCAACCGCTCAACGGGTTGACCTTGGTGACAGGGTGGTACTTGTCAATGCCGACGAGGAGGGAATAGAGCTTTTTCTTTGCCATGGAAGGGCGAGAAAAAAGGGCGCATCGAGTTAGGCTGTGGCAGGGAGCAGGAAAAAGCTGCTGCCGAAAAAGCCTGCGGGGAAGCGTTGCCCAGGTAAAAAATGGTGGTTGAAACTCGCCAAAGATAGATTGGGAAAAACTTTCAGATTAGCAGGAATGGGCAATATTTTACGAAAACCCAGCCTAAGTGTACGAAACCGTTTACGCATCAAAGGAAAACTGACGGAGCAGGAGGTGAGCGTAAAACAGTGACTACTTCATCATCTCCTTCAAAATCCCCTCCTTCATCGCATACGCCGAAGTGACAATCTGCCGGATGCCCGCCTTGCGAATGATAAAATCAATCAGCACGAAAGCTACCACAATCAACTCCGCCCGCTCCGGCGGCAATTTGGGCATTTGATAACGCTGGGCGAGGCTCGTGGCGAGCATCGTGCCATGAATTTGGTAGTAATTTTCTACCGGCAGCACCGAGTACAGCGGGTGAAATTTTTGCTCCACCAGCATATCCTCCACCACCTCGAAAGAGCCGGAAGCGCCCAGCAGCAGCGGCGTCTCATGCGACCTCAAAGCCTCGAAAAGTGGTTGAAGCACCTCCTGCAAATGGTATTCGATGGCAAGCAAATCGCCGACACTAATGGGGTCGTGCCGTTGAAAAGTTGAAAAAAGCACCTGCACCCCGATTGGGAAACTTTGCGCCCAAAGCACCTTCTCCTCGCTGGCAATGATGAACTCCACGCTGCCACCGCCGACGTCCATAATCAAACCCTTGCCATCGAAAGGCGGCACTGCCTGCATCACGCCCAGGTGAATGAGGCGAGCTTCTTCTTCGCCGGAAATAATCTCGATGGGAACGCCCGTTTCACGCTGCACGGCATCCACAAATTCCGGCGCATTGGCTGCCCGGCGCAAGGCTTCCGTGCCGAAGGCTTTCAGTTTTTCGACCCCTTTTTCCCGCAAAATTTTCTGGAAATCCCGAATGCACTCGATGCCCCGCTGAAACGGCGCTTCGCCGATGTGGTGCAAGCCGTCCTGACCCAGGCGCACGTAGTTGCGCTCCTTAAAAACGGTTTCAAAACCACCGCCCTCTTGCGCCTCGGCGATGAGCAGGTGGAAAGTATTCGTGCCGCAATCAATGACGCCTAAAAGCATTTGGTGATTTGGTGATTTGGTGGTTTGGTGATTTGGTGGTTTGGTGATTGGGACGTCGGACGTCTTACGTCCCACCCACCAAACCACCAAACCACCAAATCACTAAAAAGAAAAACCGACGGATGCTTGCAGTGAGTAGTTCGTGTCCTTGTCGTTGCGGGAAATGAACTGGTTGTTTTCGTCCAGCTTCGCCAGCGACACATCTGCTTTGCTTTTGGTCACGTCGGTCAAGCCAATGTTTGCACGGAAAGAAACGTAGAGAGACGAACTCAGGAAGGCAGAAATACCGCCGAGGACGCCTGCGTCAATCACTTTGTACAGTGTGCCCCGGTCTTCGGAGAATTCAAAATAAGCGCCGCCTTTTTGCGGCAAAATCACCTGTTCGGTGCCGATGGTCAAGGAGGCAGGCGGTTCGGCAAATTCGGCTTCGCCGGGGTCGTCGCCGTGATAGCTGAAGTCCAATTCGTGCCGGATTTCGCTGACGACAGCGCCGTTTTGTGCAACGCCGCTGAATTTCAAATCGCCAAAAGCGGAAGACGCAACCAGAAAACCCACGTTCCCACCCGCATAAATTTCCAGCCAGGAAACAGGTTTGAAATAGCCCATCACCGGAATGTCAATGTAAGATTGGGTGATGTTCAGGCTCATGTCACGTGTGCCTGTGGCGAAAATGCGCTTGTCGTCACCGGCATCGAAAATGTAGTAGGACTGCCCCTCGAACTTGCGCCTGCCGCCCTTCTGCGAAAACAAAAACTCGCCCCGTACGCCCATCAATTCCGTCGCTTTCCAACTGAAAGTTGCGCCGACGTGGAAGCCGCTGTTACCGCTGAAAGATTCTATTTCGTTTCCGGCGTCGTCCGTTTCGGCGTCGCCCCGGATGCGGTTGAAATTCAAGCCTGCCTTGAAACCGTAGGCATAATCCTGGGCGGTGGCAGCAATGGAAACGGAGGTGAAAAGGAGAAAAAGGAAAGCTCGTGTCATGAGTAAAAAGCTGTTTTTTTGATTGAAAAGCGGGCGCAAGATAGCTGCATGGTTGAATGGTTGAATGGCTAAATGGTTGAATGGTTCAGCAGCCATTCAAGCATTTAGCCATTCAACCAATCGTCTATCTTTGCCAGCCTTTTTTTGAAATTTTGAACTAGGATTAGGGGGGATTATTAAGGATGAATAGGATGGATTTCCAGGATTTTTAAAAAATCCTGGAAATACATCCTATTAATCCTTCATA
>CAZHLB010000748.1:0-3747 GCA_964533005.1 uncultured Saprospiraceae bacterium | reverse complement strand
CCCTCGCCCTGTTTCCGCACCCCCACCGCATGTGCCTCCATCTCCTTCTCTCCCACAATCAACATGAAAGGAATCTTGCTCACCTCCGCATCCCGAATCTTCCGCCCGATTTTTTCCGAACGGTCATCCACGATGCCCCGGATATCGTGGGCAGCAAGCTGGCGCTGCACCTCGGCGGCGTATTCGTTGAACTTGTCGCTGATGGGCAGCAAAATATACTGCTCCGGCGCCAGCCAGAGCGGGAATTTGCCATTGCAATGCTCGATAAGCACCCCGATAAATCGCTCCATCGAGCCGAAGGGCGCACGATGAATCATCACCGGGCGGTGCGGTTGGTTGTCGGCGCCGATGTATTCAAGTTCGAAGCGTTCCGGCAGGTTGTAGTCCACCTGCACCGTGCCCAATTGCCAGGAACGACCGAGCGCATCTTTCACCATGAAGTCGAGCTTGGGCCCATAAAATGCCGCTTCGCCCAACTCGGTGACGGTTTCCATGCCGACCTCCGCCGTGGCTTCGATGATGGCTCGCTCTGCCTTTTCCCAGTTTTCGTCGGAGCCGATGTACTTGTCTTTGTTGTTGGGGTCACGCAGGGAAATCTGGGCGGTGTAACTGTCGAAGCCGAGTTTTTGGAGGACGTAACGAGTCAATTCCACCACGCTGATAAACTCCTCTTTCACTTGCTCCGGCGTGCAAAACAGGTGGGCATCGTCTTGCGTGAAGCCCCGCACACGGGTCAAGCCGTGCAACTCGCCGCTCTGCTCGTAGCGATAAACAGTGCCGAATTCGGCGATGCGAACCGGCAGTTCTTTGTACGAGCGAGGCTTGTGCCCGAAGATTTCGCAGTGGTGCGGGCAGTTCATCGGCTTGAGCAAAAACTCCTCGCCTTCGCGGGGCGTGTGGATGGGCTGAAAGCTGTCCGTGCCATATTTTTCGTAGTGACCGCTGGTGACGTAGAGTTCTTTTTTGCCGATGTGCGGCGTGATGACAGGCAGGTAGCCCCGGCGGATTTGCTCCTCTTTCAGAAAGTTTTCCAGGCGACTGCGCAGGGCGGCTCCTTTCGGCAACCAAATCGGCAAGCCAGCGCCGACTTTTTCGGAAAACATGAACAGTTCCAACTCCTCGCCCAGCTTGCGGTGGTCTCGTTTTTTGGCTTCTTCGAGCAGGGTGAGGTAGTCGGTCAGTTCTTTTTGTTTGGGGAAAGTGATGCCGTAAATGCGGGTCAACTGCGGCAGATGCTCATTGCCACGCCAGTAAGCGCCGCCAATTTTCAACAGTTTCACCGCCTTGATTTTGCCGGTGTCGGGGATGTGTGGCCCCTTGCAGAGGTCGGTGAAATTGCCCTGGTGGTAAAAAGTGATTTTGCCGTCTTCCAACTCCTCGATAAGCTCCAATTTGTACTGGTCGCCTTTTTCGGTGAAGTATTTCAAGGCATCGGCTTTGCTGACTTCCTGCCGCCGGTACTCGCTGCCTTGCCTGGCAAGCTCCATCATTTTCGCCTCGATTTTTTCAAAATCATCGCTGGAAATCTGCCTTCCGCCAGGGTCAACGTCGTAATAAAAACCATTCTCGACCGGGGGACCAATGCCGAATTTAATGCCGGGATAAAGCGCTTCGAGCGCTTCCGCCATCAGGTGCGCCGAGGAGTGCCAAAAAGTGTTTTTGCCTTCTTTGGAATCCCAGGTGAGCAGTTGGAGCGAGGCGTCGGAATTGATGGGGCGGCTGGCATCCCAAACCTCGCCATTGACTTTGGCGCTGAGAACGTTGCGAGCCAAACCTTCGCTGATGCTTTTGGCAATGTCCATTGCCGAGGAGCCTTTCGGATATTGACGGACGCTGCCGTCAGGTAACGTGATGTTTATCATTTCAGAATGATGAATGGTAAATGATGAATGATGAATGGGGCAGGCGAAAATTTACGGCGGCGGGCGGTGAAAAGTTCGGGGCTGCCGGGGTTTTGAGGGGCGGCAAAAATAGCTTTTTCAGGTTACTTGAAAAGTTGAAGGGCAGAGACGCAGAGACCTGTCAGCACTTGAAGTCCTGACAGGTCTGGAGCTTGTTCAATTCCATGATTTGAAAAGCACCTTTCAAACTCTAATTTTAAGGCATGGAAGAGAAAATCAATTTGCTTAAAACTGTTGCCTTGCTAAAGCCTATCCCAGAGAAAGGTCTGCGAAAAGGACAGGTCGGCACGGTCGTGGAGATTTTGGCGGAAGACGTTTTCGAGGTGGAATTTTGCGACAGGCAAGGGCGGACTATTGCCATGTTGCCCATCAAAGAGAAGGATTTATTGCTTCTGAAGTATGAATTGGAGATGGCATAAGCCGTCTGTAAAACTCATTTCTCATTCCCACTCATCAACTTCACCGCCGTCTCCTCGACGCCGAACATGGCGATATTCTTCCCCGCCGTCGCCGTATTTTCCAAAAACTGGCAATTGTTGACCACCGGCTTGGCGCTACCCTCCACATCCACATTGTAGATGGCGCCGCCTTTCAGGTATGCGTGGTTGTTGCTGAAAATGCAATCTCGGAGGGCGGGGCTGCTCTTGCCTTTGCCGCCATAGTTGCACAATGCAGCGCCGTAATTGCCTTCATTTTCCCGGAAAGCGCAGTTGAGAAATTCAGGGCTTGCCTCGCCGCCAACCCTGCCGTCGTTGAAGACAGCGCCGCCGTCCTGGTCTGCCTGGTTGTTGAAAAACTGGCAATTGTCGAACACGGGATTGCACCTGCCGCCCTTGCCGTTGACGTAAATTGCGCCGCCGTCACGAGCATAATTATCCTGGAAAATGCAGTGGCGAATGAGGGGTTTGCAATTCGCCTGGGGGTTGTTTCCCAAGACGTACAAGCCGCCACCCGAACGGTCGAGGTCAGCCTGAGCGCCGACGCCGTTGGCATAGCCGCTGGAAATGATGAAGCCGTCGAGAGTCGTTTGCTCGTTGGCGTTGGCGATGAAAACGACCGTGAAGGCATTGTCTGCCGGATTGTTTCGAGCGCCGATGTCCCCGCTCAAAATCGTGGTGTGGCAAAGCGGGTTGCGCTGTTCCCGGCGGGTTTCCGTGCCTGCGAAACCGCCAAAAACTTTGACGCCGGAGGGGATGCAGAACATTTTGTGGCGGTCTTTTCCGGCGGTCGGAAAGTAGGTTCCCTTCGCCACCCAGACCTCATCGCCTGCGGTGGCAATTCGCAGCGCCGCCGCCAGGTCGCCGGAAGCCGTCGCCCAGGCAGCGCCGTTGCCGGCGCCGCCTGGTTTGACGTGAATAGTTTTGGCGGTTAGTGAAAGAGAAAGAAAAAGGAAGAGTGTGGACGTCGTCGTAAAGGTTTTTTTCATGGTCAATGCTTTTGATGTTTTCAAATGATTGTGCGCTTTGCCGGGAGGGTAGAAAAAGGGCTTTGCCTCAGATGGAGCAGTTTGTTGTGAAGGGGGGAAATAGCTGTTGCGTCAGGGTAGAACTGCGAGCGGGGAAACTTCGCAGCCTGCTTGAAGGGATTGCTTGTCACCGAGTTTTGATGGTTCAAAAATGAAGGAGAAAAGATGCCGGGCTTGTTTCGTCTGATGTTCGAATCGGCATGCGGAAAAATTACCTGGTTGAAGCGGAAACGGGCGAGCGGGGAAGCTGTTCACCAGAACAATTCGGGCGGAGGTTTGCGGGGTTGGAATCATAAAGTCAACCCGAATTTTAGTCTGGCTTCTTTTGATTAAATGATTGATGATTACATGATTACATGATTTTTGATGGAATGGCAGATT
>CAZHLB010000747.1:0-3756 GCA_964533005.1 uncultured Saprospiraceae bacterium | reverse complement strand
TCTAAATCCTGCCTGACCAAGAGCGGAGAGGGCTATTTTTTGAAGAAAATTTTTCCAAAATTTTCTTCAAAAAATAGACCTCTCCGAAGGCTTTCTTTCCAATGCCCGCTCGCCAGTTTGACACTTGGGTTTATCGTTTGGCTGATTTTTTTTCGGCAATGGCGGCGTGGGCGTGTTTCTTTTTCTATCGAAAATGGCTGGAAGGCGCAGCGCCCGATTTGACAACCCTTGTAAATGTGGCACTGCACGACCTGAATTTTTACTACGGTATCGTCATCATTCCGACGGGGTGGTTTTTGTTTTACTCGCTGTTTGACGACTACAAAGACGTCTATCGTCTCTCTCGCCTGGCTACTTTAGGGAGGACTTTTTTTCTTACCTTTTTTGGCGTCGTTTTCCTGTTTTTCACGCTGGTTTTGGATGATGTGGTGCGGGATTA
Organism: uncultured Saprospiraceae bacterium; assembly: GCA_964533005.1. Lineage (GTDB taxonomy): Bacteria > Bacteroidota > Bacteroidia > Chitinophagales > Saprospiraceae > UBA6168. The sequence goes on along the minus strand of CAZHLB010000747.1, from coordinate 3,317 downwards.
TCGCACTTATTACGTCTCGTTTTTTGTGCTGTTCGCCCTGCATTTTTCGCTGACGGCGACCGTGCGGATGTGCCTGCTGACGAGGGCGCATTGGCGGTTGAAAAAGGGGGTTGTCTCTTTTCCCACCTTATTAATTGGCGGCAATCAGCGAGCGGCGGAATTGCTCGAAGAATTGACCGGCAAAAAAGAAGGGCTTGGCTACCGGTTCGTCGGCTACCTGGCGGTGAACGGAGTTTCGCAGAATGCTCCCTTCCGAAATTCGAAATCTGAAATCCAAAACCTCGGCAGCCTTGACCAATTGGAACACGTCATCCGGGAGCAAAAAATCGAAGACGTCATCATCGCCATCGAAACTTCCGAGCACGAGCGGCTGAAAGACCTGCTCGACCGGCTGTTCGATTTCGGGGAAAAAATTCACGTCAAAATCATCCCCGACATGTACGACATCATGCTGGGGAACGTGCGGATGCGGGAAGTTTACGGCGCAGCGCTCATCTCCATTCGGCAGGAATTGATGCCAAAATGGGAGCGGCTGGTCAAGCGGTTAATGGATGTGGGAGCGTCGGCGGTGGTGCTTGGGCTGTTATCGCCGCTGTTTTTGTATATCATGCTGCGGGTGAAGCTGTCTTCGGCGGGGCCCGTTTTTTTCTTGCAGGAGCGTGTTGGTTTGAACGGCAAGCCTTTCCAACTCGTCAAATTTCGCTCGATGTACGTGGATGCCGAGCGACATGGGCCTCAGCTTTCAAAAGAAGCCGACCCTCGCTGCACACCTTGGGGAGCAGTGATGCGAAAATGGCGGCTCGATGAATTGCCCAATTTTTGGAACGTCCTTAAAGGCGACCTTTCATTGGTGGGCCCCCGCCCGGAGCGGCAGTTTTTCATCCATCAAATTGTGGAACAAGCGCCGCACTACCGCCATTTGCTGAAAGTTCGCCCTGGCATCACCTCGTGGGGGCAGGTGAAATATGGCTACGCTTCCAGCGTGGACGAGATGCTGCAACGACTGAAATTCGACCTGCTTTACATCGAGAACATGTCGCTAATGCTGGACTTGAAGATTATTTTTTACACGGTGGCAGTGCTGCTGCAAGGAAAGGGAAAGTAGTGATTGGTGATTGGTGACTGGGGCAGTCCCAATCACCACCAATCACTAATCACCAATCACCAGAAATAGCAAAAGCCTTTTGGCGGCATTCCCGCCAAAAGGCTTTTCACTTTCCAACTACCTGAAAAACAGGCTTTATTGCAGATGCGAAACGTGGTTCATCAAGCTGCTTTTGAGGTTGGCAGCCTTGTTGGCATGCCAGGTATTTTTCTTGGCGAGCTTGTCAATCATGCTGACCACTTTGGGCAGAAACTCCTCGGCTTTTGCCTTTTCGGTCAATCCACGCAGGGCTTTTATAGCGGTGCGTGCGGTTTTCTTCTTGTACCGATTAAGCACCCTTTTTTTTGAGTCTTGCTTGATGCGCTTTTGAGCGGAATGATGATGTGCCATTTATGCTGTAATATTTAAGTTCTGAAACTGCTTTTTTAAAACGGACGGCAAAGATAGCCGCAGCCTCCACAAATCAAGCGGCACGGAAAATTTTTTTTGCCTGCCAGAAGAATGCAGCCTGTTGCTTTCCTTTGACCCGCCCGCAACGAATTTCCCATTCACTCAATTCCATGCAACTGACTCCTCTCACCATGCTGGGTTTGATGGCTGCCTGCCTGACAACTGGCGCATACATTCCCCAGGTGGTAAAGACTTGGCGAAGCGGCACGACGGACGACTTGTCGCTGACCATGTTCCTGATGATGTTCACCGGGACGATTTGCTGGCTGATTTACGGCTTCTACAGAAATGACTTTCCGATGATTTTGGCGAATGCCGTCGCTGCTTTGCTTTCTTGCGCCATCCTGTTTTTCAAAGTGAAAGACGTGCGTCAAAAGCGGAGGGAAAAACGGAAAGCCGCACTTGAGCAGCTACCTTTGGGCAAGGGTTTATCCAAAAGCTGACAGGGTAATTTTGGAAGCGGCGGGGTAATTTTTAGCAGAAAAATTACCCCGCCGCGTCCAAAAATAACCTGTCAGCTTTGAGTCATACTTTTTACTGAAATGAAAAAAACTATACTTCTACTGACAACGGCGCTTTGCGCCACCTGGGTCTCCGCCCAAATCACCATCACCAATGCCACTTTCCCGGCTGAAGGCGACACGCTCAAAATGGCTTTCGACGCCGCCCCGCCAACCATTGAAATCACTCCGCCCGGCGGCGACCAAAACTGGGATTTCAGTGATTTGAAACTTTCCTTCGACCGTACTTTGATTTACCGCCCCGCCAGCGAAGGCAGCGTTGGCGATCAGGTGCCCAACGCTGACCTGTTCGCCGACCTCGGCGGCGACACGGAAGGTTACTACCGGGTCACTGCCACTGCCGTCGAATGGGTCGCCGTGAATGGGCCCGACCCGATTGGGTTTGGCATTTCGACCGTGTTCAAATTCAACCCGCCCATCATCGAACGGCGTGCGCCGATGAATTTTTTTGACATCAATCAAATATCATCTGCGCTGCTGTTGCCTTTTTCGAGCGACATCATCCCGGATACGCTTTTGAGCACCTTGCCTTTGGTGCCGGATTCCATTCGCCTGCGGGTCTCGTTGCAGCGTCTCGATGTTGTGGACGCTTGGGGCAAGCTGACCATCCCCGGTGGAAGCTATTCCGTTTTGCGGGAAAAACGTACCGAGTACCGGGAAACCCGGATTGATGTTTTAGCGCCTTTCATTGGCTGGTTCGACGTGACCGACTTGCTGCTTTCCAACCCGAATTTTTCCAACCTCGGCGTTGACACCGTCCTCACCTACAATTTTTTCAACGACCAGGAGAAAGAGCCTATCGCCGTCGTGACGATGGATGCGCAGCAGGCAAACGCTACGCAGGTGATGTTCAAAAACAACGGCGTGCTCATAAATTCGGCGGGTGATTTGGCAACGGAAAAACCTTCCGTTTCAGCCGTTCCCAACCCGGTGGTTTCGCAGGTTGATTTTGATTTATCAAACTGGCAGACAGGCAATTACGACTTGAAAATTTTCGCCCCAGGCGGCGTCGAAGTTTGGTCGCAAAAGCTGCAACTGAGTGGCTTTCAGCAAGTTCAGGCAGACTTGTCTGGCTTCCCGGCAGGGGTTTATTTTTACCAGCTTTTCGATGAAAGCGGCAAGGCAGCAGCACGAGGCAGGTTGGTAAAAATTTGAGTTTGAAACTGTCGAAAACATAAGTCACCCTGAATTTTCAAGCACCCTGTTTTCGTCCTGTCTGGTGTGCCGTCTGCAAGTCTTCA
>CAZHLB010000746.1:0-3757 GCA_964533005.1 uncultured Saprospiraceae bacterium | reverse complement strand
TGAGCAAGTGGAAGTTGTGAAAGGAGCGGCGTCGGCGTTGTACGGCTCGTCTGCTATGAACGGCATCATCAACGTGCGCACCGCTTACGCAAAAGCGAAACCGGAAACGCAGTTCTCGCCGTTTTTCACCTGGTACATGTCGCCAAAAAACAAGGCTGCAAAATGGTGGGGCGATGGCTTGGATGACCTGCGTTACACGGCTGGCGGAAGCCTTTCGCACAAGCGGAAAATCGGCAAACTCGACCTCGTTTTGGGCGGCTACTACATTCGGGGCGAAAGCGTCCGGCAGTACAGTTTCACTCGCCGGGGCAGGTGGAATGCTAACCTTCGCTACCGCCTCACCGACCGCCTGAGTGCAGGCGTCAACATGAATTTCAACCACTCGAAAGGCGGCAGCTATTTTTACTGGGGCGGCTTGGACAGCCTCATTTACAAACCTACCCTGTCCACCGTTTCGACCGGCGACGGCAATACCCGCTTCAACGTTGACCCTTATCTCACCTATTTTGACAAAGGAAACAACCGGCACAAGCTGATGGGGCGGGTTTATCTCATTAAAAATCAATCGGGTACGGTAGAAGCCGACCAGTCAAACCGCTCCAATTATTACTACGGCGAGTATCAGTTTCAGCGAAAAATGGAGCGCATCGGCTTGGTCACGACTGCCGGATTTGTCTATTCGGGCACGGAAGTTCGAGCGCCGCTTTATGGCGACGTGACTTTCACTTCCCGAAACTTTGCTGGCTACCTGCAAATGGACAAACAACTTTGGCAGCGGCTCAACCTCTCCGCCGGTTTCCGCTACGAGGACAATTTGGTGCTCACGGATGACACCTTAAATTATACGCTGCCTTTGGCAAATGGAGACACCGCAAAATTCAAAGCCGTTGTTCCCGACGGGCGAATTGCAGAATCCCGCCCCGTTTTCCGTTTCGGCATGAGCTACCGGGTTTCCGAAAACACTTTTTTGCGGGCTTCCTGGGGGCAAGGCTATCGCTTTCCGACCATTGCCGAGAAGTTCATCTTCACCACTTTTGGCGGCTTGCGCATCAATCCGAACGTGAATTTGCACTCGGAAACAGGCTGGTCAGCGGAACTTGGTTTGCGCAGGGGTTTTGCCATCAGCGAGTTCAGCGCCTTTCTCGACCTCGCAGCTTTCATTTCCGAATACCAGGACATGATGGAATTCACTTTCGACGTGGCGAGCTTCGGCTTTCAGTCGCAAAACGTCGGAGACACCCGTATCAAAGGTTACGAGGCAAGCATCACCGGCAAGGGCAAGATTTTCGGCTTGGAAACTTCCTTGCTGACGGGCTACACTTACGTTGACCCCAAATTCGCCAGTTTTGGGCTTGACTTGCCGGAAGGTTCGGAAGGCAGGGGCGCAGCCGTCAACTCCTCCGTTTGTAACGACCCCACCGACCCGCAACGGGAGCGTTGCCGCAACGTGCTGAAATACCGCTATCGCCATACTTTTAAATTCGATGCGGAAACTAAAGCCGGGAAGCTAACCATCGGAATTGCAGCACTTTACAACAGCTTCATGGAGAATATAGACGCCATTTTTGAAGCGCCTTTCGTGGTGCCGGGTTTGCAGCAATTCCGCAAGGAAAACAACGGTGGCGACCTGGTTTGGAGCAGCCGCATGGCTTATCAATTCAGCGAAGGAACGAAGGCGAGCCTGCTGGTGAACAACCTTTTTAACCGGGCTTACAGCACCCGGCCGGGTTTGCTGGAGCCGACCCGGAGCGTGACTTTGCGGATGGATTTTGAGTTTTGACAACTTATTGGCTTAACAGATAGGGCGGCAGCAAGGGGACACCCTGCTGCCGCCCTCTTATCAAGCTACTGGCGCAGTTGAAGAAGGGTGATAAAGTAAAGTTGAATTCTCCAAGAGTGACTTTGCCTCGAAACCAATACAACTTCATCAACCCTCATCAACTTTCAACGACCTCAGCGTTCTGTTCCCAAGCCACGATTCGGGTCTCTTTTCATGCCGCCCTCCATGCCTTGGTTGAGGTCTTCATCCATCACATCTTCGTCATACTGGTCTTCTTCGAGGTCCTTTGCGTAGCCTTCACCTTCCATGCCGCCCTGTTGTTGCCGGGTGCTGCCCATCGTGCCGCCCAGGTTACTTTGACCTGATTTATCGCTACCAGACCAGCCATGTCCTTCCGCAGCGGGGTTGTTTTGACCTCTTGCGCCTTCCCGGTCGCCTTGACCCGTCCAGGTGTTGCCTTGTTGAAAGTTGCCTGTTTGCGAGGAATCAACGTCGGAATTTCCGGGTTGCCCCATGTTGCCTTGGGTTTCCCCTGTTCGATTGCCTTGTTGCCTGCCTTGGGTCGTGTCTGCGCCCTGGTTACCAATTCTGCCAGGTTGTTCTTGACCTGAACCGGAAGAGCTTTTGGAATAATCCTGTTCTCCTTGTTGACCCGGCTTGTTTGCTCTGCCGCCTTCACGGTCTGCATCGGTGGTACCTGACCAAGGCTCGTTCATGCGGCCTTCTTCGTCCGGATTTTGATTGCGATTTCTTTCATCTGGCATGACTGTACATTTTTATTGGTTAGAACTCTTGGTGCAGGCAAAAACAATCGGTCTGGAATAGACGGGCAGCCCAATAGGCATGCGCATTCCAGCGACGAGTGTAGTTCCATTTTGCCTGCAATTTGAGTTGGAAATATATCGTAATTGGAACGACAGACGCTTGTGTAGGTTCATGCTCTGCCATTGCCTAAGCCAATGCTAACGATAGCTACGTGCAGAAAAATAGACAGCTTTTGAGCAAGGATTTGGACAGGTTGGCGGCTCAATTTTGTTCAGGTTCTTCTTTCATCATCGCTTGTTTTTGCATTGCCAGAAAAAGCTGCATGGCAGTTTTTCCTACAATTCAAGGCAAGTTCAAAACCGTTTGACAATGAAATCAATCCTGTTTTGCCTCCTTGGTTTTGCGCTGCTGGCTGGCATTTTCGCTTGCCAAAACAACGCCTCCACCACTGAAAAAACCGACACCGCCGCCGCTGCATCCACGCCTGCCGCCACTGGAAAAGGCATTGTGTCCATCACCATTGCGCCCGATTTTCCAACGACAGACTACGACAAAATCGCCACTTCCCTGATGGAAAGTGGCGAATGGACGAAAGACTGGGCTTACCACGCTTCTGCCGTCATGCCGCCGAAAGGCTTCTTTTCGCTTGGATTTTATCCTTCGCAAGCGGCGCTCGACCATCGGCGGGGGATTTATAAAGACCTATTTCCAAAGCTGGGCGTCAACGTGCCAGCGCCGCAGATTTACGAGGTGCATAATTTCATTGCCGGCGACGGCGCTGGCGTGAAACCTGCCGCCGGATTCCTGGTGCATTTCACGGTGGATGGAATGTCTGCTGAAAAATATGACGCCATCATCGCAGCGCTGGAAGCCGCCGGCGCAGGCGCTCCCGCAGGCAGGATATACCACATTGCCTACAAAACCGACGCCGGGCTGAATGTGGTGGATGTGTTCGACTCGGAAGCGAATTTCAAGGCTTTTGGCAATACGCTTGTTCCGATTTTGCAAGCCAATGGCGTTCAGGCGCAGCCGAATTTGTATCCTTTATATAATGTGGCGATGGGTGGTTGAAAAATTGTTTTCAAAACTGACGGCTGGAAATGGGAACGGCGGCTGGAAAATTTTCCAGCCGCCGTTCCTATTAAGTAGTTAGCCAAATTTAAACGACACTTTTTTCTTTCAACACATAGTCACATAGTTCACATAGTTTTT
>CAZHLB010000745.1:0-3765 GCA_964533005.1 uncultured Saprospiraceae bacterium | reverse complement strand
AAGTGATATTGGTGGCGGCACTGTTGAGTATATAGCTGATGACCGCAAGCATGTAAGCTTGGAGGGTTATTATCAGAGCCTGACGGAAGGTCAATTGGCAGGCATAGAGGCAGTTGCAATGGACATGTGGGATCCTTTTATTGCAGCTACGCGTGCCTATGTTCCGGAGGCTGAGAGCAAAATCGTCTTTGACCGTTTTCATATTATGGGCTTTGTCGGCAATCAAATTCAGCGCCCTGCTGAAAATCGAGCGTTGCACCTGCGGCTGTACCGAGCCTGCGCTCACGTTTGCCGCTTGCGGAGCAGGCGCTGCCTGGGGCTGGCTGGGTTGGGCGGGCGTTTTGGGCGCATGACCTTGCTGCACCACGTGCGTCAATTCATGCGCCAGCAGCCGCTTGCCGTCCGTCGAACCGGCGTCGAATTGGTTCTGGTTGAAATAGACGTGATTCTGGTGGGTGAATGCCCTTGCGCCAAATTGGTTGCTCAAACCCGCAGCCTCGGAGTCATTGTGAATGCGGACGCTGGAAAAATCCGCCTGAAAACTGCCTTCCATATCCCCCCGCACCGAGCCGTTCAGCGGTTGCCCGCCGCCTTTGCTGGCTTGCAAACGGTCGCCGAGCGCCGGGTCGGCAGCTCCCAAGCCTTCGTCGGAAGCCTTGCGCTGCACCTGTTCGTCGCCGTCTGCCTTGCTCTCGAAAATGGGTTTGCGACGTATTTCCGTTACCTGCCCGTTTTCCGCCGGAGGCGGCGCATCAGCGGGCGGCGGCTCGGCTGCCCCGCTTTCGAAAATGGGTTTCCGCAGGACAGGCTCCTCCGTTTTGCTCAGGTCTTCTTCCTTTTTCTGTTCTTCCTGCTCCCGTTTTGCGTGACTGGGAGCCGGGGCTGGGGTGGCTGCCGGTGCGGGCGCAGGCGCTGCCGCTGGGGTCATTTGCACGGGAGCGTGACCGAGGAGGCTGATGGAAGGTAGAGCTTGCGACTCGGTCGTCAGTTCGGAAGCTTCCTTTTTCTGAAGGATGGATGCGCCGTTGGTTTTTGCCACTGGCAACTGGTCGGCGTTTTCCCCCGCCTCCTTTTTTTGCACGGCAGGCGAGCCGTTTGACGACGTGCCATTGGGCGAGCCGGCGCTCTCCGCCGATTGGCTTTTGCCTGCCGCCAATTGCTGCACCACTCGCTCCGCCATCGTGTCTGCCTCCTGCTCGAAGTGGTCGCCGGGCTTGCCAATTTTCAGTTTGGCTTGAACGCCCGTAGTGCGAAAGAAAAATTCAGGCTGCCTGCCGCTTTCCTCCGAAAAAAATCCCCCCTGCCCTTCCTTGTTGAAGAAAGGCTTGCCCGAATTTTCCTGCTGACGGGCAGGCTGGGCGGCGGCGATTTTTGTTTCAGAGGTCTTCATTTAATAATGGTGAATGGTGATTGGTGAATGGTGATTGGGGCGCCCCAATCACCAATCACCAATCACCATTCACCATTCATTTCATTCTTTCCATCACCTCGTAAGCCAGCGACATGTAATTCAAAGCCCCGTTCGACAGGCTGTCGTAGGTGAAAATATCGCTGCCTCGTTGCTGCGCTTTTGCAAGGGCGATGTTCACCCGGATGCGGCTGTCGAGCACTTGATTTTGCAGGTCGGGCTGCTGCTGCAACTCCCGCAAAACCTCCTCCGTCATGCCCAGGCGAGGGTCGTATTTGGTGATGACCACGCCCAGGATGCTCAGGCGTTTGTTGAGTTTCTGCACTTTTTTCAGAAAGGGCAAAAAACTAAGCACGCCTTTCAGCGGCAGAAATTCCGCCTGCATCGGAATCAGCACGTAGTCGCTGGCGACCAGCGCATTGACCGTCAACACGCCGACAGCCGGGGGGCAGTCCACCACAATTTGGTCGTATTGATTTTGCAGCGGTTGCAACAGCGTGTCCAGTAAATACTCCCGCTCGTACTCGCTGACCAGTTCCATTTCGGCGAAAGAAAGTTGCAGGCAGGCAGGCACCACGTCTATGCCATGAACGGTCTGTTTCACGTCCAGCAAATTCAACTCGCCGCCAGCCGCCGCTTTTTTCAAAAAAGGGTAAATGCTGCGTTCCGGGTCATCGGCGATGCCAAGCGCCTGGGTCAAGTGGCTCTGCGGGTCGAGGTCAACCAGCAGCACCCGCTGCCCCATTTCCCGGAAAGCGGCTGCCAGGTTGAGGGCGGTGGTCGTCTTGCCAGCCCCTCCTTTTTGAATTGCTACGGAAATAATTGCCATGGAAAGGCGATGCAGAGCGACCGTTTTTGCGCCGCAAAAACCATGACCCTGCGAATTTTTCATTTCCAATAATTCCCCGACCAAAGCGCCGAGCATTTGTTCCAGACCAACCCGGCGGCTTTCTTGCCCAACTCCAAACCTTTCTGATTGCCCTCGTCGAAGTGGATGCCGCCGTACAATCTCGACATGCCTGCCTGGGCGGCGCCTTCGTAAAACGTGCCCCACTGCAGCTTGACGGCCATGGCCCTCAGGTCTTTCCCTTGGATGAAAAGGCTTTTCACCTCGTGTTCCGCTCCGAAGCGGTCGCTACCGGTGAACCGCTTCAGGATTTCGGCGGCGGCGGAGCTGAACGTGCTGTGCCCGGAGACGAATTCCGGGAAGGGCGGCGTCGGAGATTCCGCTTTTTGGTAAGGCATCCACTCCTTGCCGAGCATGCTTTTGGGTCCGTCGTGCTTGGGGCCGCCCCAAGCGGTGATGGTTTTATTGGCATACAACCACTGGATATACGTGATGGGGCGCACGGTGTAAAAGTGGAATTTGGTGTCCCAAGCGACGATGCTGGCTTCAAGCAATGCATTGGACAATGCTAAAAACAGCTTGACGTCTTTGCCGATGCCATGGTCGTCCCGCTTGGAAACAAACTGCGACAACAGAAACCAATGCCCCGGCGGCGTCTCCGTGGCGGGCCCATCCATCCAGTATTCAGTGATGGCTTTGCGTTCGTCATCCAGCTTTGCGCTCAGTTCAATCACCCGTTGGGCTTGGTCTTTCAGCAAGACGGAATTCCAGGCGGCAGGCGGCGCAACCGGGCGAAGGTTCGACCCGTAAGGCATGGCAAAAGGCGTGACCAAGCCCCAGTGCGGCAGCAAAAAACTTTGAACCACGCCGTTCAATTTCAGCGGAATCCACTTGTCGCTGTTTTGCGGAAGTATTTCCGTATCGGGCAAAAAAGGCGGCTGGAAACCCGTGTAGTCGCCGTAGCCGGTTGCCTGGTTCGCCCCGTCGTTGCGGCGGTTTTCCAGCACGAGCCGGGCGCAGAAATTGCCGATGCCGACCGGTGAACTGAAAGACTCGCTGGTGTCGGTTGTGTCGTATTTCAATGCCAGCATCAGTTCCTCGAACAGCGCCTTTTTGCCATCCGGCAGGTTGGGAAACAACCTGGTGAGTGAATAGTAGGCGGCATAACTGATAGCCCGTTCCCGGTTTTCCTTGGTGCGATCTTCCGGTGGGCGGCGCAGACGCCTGCCCAAGCGGGTGCCTTCGGCGACATCATGGAAACATGCCCAGGCGTCGTACATGGCAGTGCAAAGGAGGGCGAGTTTTCGGGCGGTGCGTGGCGGATTGGCTTTGGTCAGCCGGACAGCTTCCAATAGTGCGGAGACCCAGCGGGCAGGGATGGATTGTTTTGCCATGACAAAATGGGTTGATGGAAGGTTGATGAAGGTTGGAGGCTGTATCATAAGTCGTTAAGTACGCCTGCAAGTCGCTTTTGTCATCCTCGCAGAGGAACCGTCCTGTCCCGTGTGCC
>CAZHLB010000744.1:0-3765 GCA_964533005.1 uncultured Saprospiraceae bacterium | reverse complement strand
CCCGCATTTCGGTTCCGAAATGCGGGGTCTCAAAACCCCGCCGCTCGGAAACTGGAACTCATCGAAAGTGTCGAAGAAATCTGCCGAACCACTTATCACCGCCGCAACACATACGAGTGCAACTGCTGCTGCGCCAGCTTCCTCACCAATTCAAAAGCATCCTTTTTCCCGTCAAAAGATTTCACCCAAACGGCATACAGCCCATTGCGCTCCTGCTTGACGATGCTGACCTCGCCGTAGCCCAATTGCTCCAGCAATTTCTGGCGGCGCTGGGCGTAAGTGAAATTGGAGAAAGTGCCTGCAATGACAGTAAATGCGCCTACTTCCACTTCCTTTTCTGACTTGCTGCCCGTCGCTTCGTTGGCAACTTTCACGGTACTGAATTCCTGCCCGCCTTTGTTTTCCTGCGCTTTGGCTTCTTCCATCGCTACTTCGCTGCCGGGTCTTTCACTTTCGACTTCTGCGCCGGGGTGCTCGGACTCGACCTCGTTGCCGGGTCTTTCGCTTTCCGTTTCGGCAATGCCCGGGGCAGATGCTGTCGGTTCGCCGAGTTCCAGGATTTTGATTTCCGTGCGGCGGTTGTACTGGTGTTCTTGCTCATTGCAAGCCACGTCGTCTTTGCAACGGTTGCGAATTTGACTTTCGCCGTAGCCCCTGGGCGTCAGGCGATTATCAGGGATGCCTTTGCCAGTCAGGTACTTGAAAACGCTCTGCGACCGGCGCTGCGACAAGTCTTGATTGTAAGCATTGCCGCCCCTCGAATCGGTGTGCGAAGCCAGTTCCAGCTTCATGCCCGGGTAGTCGCTCAACATGCCGACCACTTCGTTCAGGTCGGCGTAGGCGTCGGGGCGCAGGGCTACGTCGTCGTAGTTGAAATAAATGTTTGGCAGGCGGATAGTCATGCCTGCGTAGAGCGGCGTGCCAGCCATGTAAAGCGTGACCCCGATGCGGGAATCGGCGCTGCAAGGCTCGTCCTTGCTGGATGCGACGACCGGCGCAGAGGTCACGTCGTCCTTTTTCGCATAGACGGTGAAGGTGCGGTTGCATTTCACGCAGTATTCAAACTGCCCCCGGTCGTCAGTGTAAACCGTGATGGATTCCTTCGTTTCCACGTCCACGATTTGCACGGTAGCGCCGGAAATCGGGAAGTGGCGGTTGTCCATCAACAAAGTTCCGGTGAGGGCGATGCAGTCCACCGCCCGTTGCAGTTTGAATTCCAGGGTGTTCAAATCCGTCTCCGGCGTCACCACCACGTATTGCGGCAGGTAGCCTTCCTTCGAGACTTTGAGCACGTAGTTCCCACCTTTCAAAGCCAGGTCGGTTTTACCGTCGGTGTTGGTCAAGCCTTTTTCGCCGAGGTTGTCGGCGTTCACTTTCAGAATAAAATCATCCGGCAGGTCGCCGCTCGGCGAGAGTTTTACGAGGCGCTCGTCGCCGGTGGAAAGGGCAATTTCTTTGTCTTGAATGGTACGCACGATTGCGTCTTCCATCGGGTTGCCGTTTTCGTCTTTGACGACCATGCCATCCAATTTTCGGCTCACCCCGGCAACGTCCATGTCGCCTTCGATGTGGAAAGAATAAATGTCGTCCTCGCCCAAGCCGCCGGTGCGGTCGGAGGAGAAGTAGCCGTTTTTGTTATCCCGGTCAACGATGAAGCCAAAATCGTCTGTTTCGGAATTGAACGGGAAGCCCAGCGAAATGGGTCTGCCCCATTTTTCACCAAATTCCTGCGAGTAAAAAAGGTCAAGCCCGCCCATGCCGCCGTGCCCGTCCGAGGAAAAATAAAGCGTCCCGTCGGCAGCGACGTAGGGGAAAATTTCATTGCCAGGCGTGTTCACCTGCTCACCCAGATTGATGAGGTTCGTCCACTTGCCGCTGTCCTGGTAACACACGTACAAGTCCATCCCACCATGCCCGCCAGGAATGTCGGAAGCCAAAAACAGCGCCGACCCATCCGCCGAAATCGTGGGGTGCGAGTAGTTGAAACCCGGGTTGTTGAAGGTCAATTTTTCAACGTTGTCCCACTTGTCGCCCAGCTTTTTTGCGGTGAAAATTTGCAGCTTTTTAAAGCCGTCCGGCGCAGCGTCCTTGTTGTTCCGGGTGAAAAAAATCGTCTCCGCCGTCGCATCGAAGGTCACGGGGCCCTCGTGAACCCGGCTCAAAAGCTCGTCGGCAAGCGGGAAAGGCTCTTGCAAAAAACCCTCCTCGTCCCGCTGCGAGCGCCAAATGGACATGATGTTTTTGCCTTCGGCATTCTTGTCTTTCACGTTGTGCATCACGCTCTCGAAGCGGGTCGTGATGAAAACGATGCCGTCTTTGTAAAAAACGGGGCTGAATTCCAACTCGTCGGAATTGACCCGCCGCTCGTTCGCCACGGCGACTTTTTCTTCTGCCAGGGGGATTTGTCCAAAAACATTTGGTAGCAGGGCAAGCGAGGTAGCGATTTGAAGTAGTAATCCCTTTTTCATGTGCATTGAGTGATTGGTGATTGGTGACTGGTGATTGGTGATTGGGACGCCCCAATCACCAATCACCAATCACCAATCACCAACCTATTTCTTCTTAAAGTACCGGGGGTTTTCCAAGTTTCCTTTTTCGTCCCGGAGGTCGTAGCGCAACATCACTTCAATGCTGCCCGACTGGTAATCCCGAACGTCGGACAGCGTGAGGTCGTAGCCAAGACCCGCCCCAAATTTCTGCCCAAATTGGAAGAACAGCAAGGCATCCACACTTTCTCCCGTGCCATTTCCGCCGGGGCGGTAGGTCAAACCTGCCATTACTTTTTTCATGTAGCGAATGCTCAGGTTCAAATCCAAGCCAATCGGCGCATTGTCCACCCACTTAATCAGGAAGTTAGGCATTAACTCGAATTGCGCACTGACCGGAATGGCGCCGCCGCCCATCAGGTAGCGGTGCTGCTCGACTTCCGCCGTAAAAGAGGATAAATCGTTGAAACCAATTTCGTTGGGATAAATAAAAGGGGAAGAAAGCCCAAAGTAGAAGTAGTCCTGGAACTTCAAATACATCCCGATGCCAACGTTGGCGGTGTACTTGTCCCGAAATTCCCCGTCGTTGAGCGAGGGGTCGTTCGGCTGCTCGGTGACGGCATCGGGGCTGTCGAACTCGATGCCGAAATACTTCAACGCAGCGTGCATCCCCAGCCGCAAGTCCCATTTTTGGGTCAGCCGGATGTTGTAAGAATAAGCTCCCGTCATTGCCCAATCATTGGTGATGCCAATGCTGGTGCGGCGAATCATGCCGCCGACACCTGCCCTCGATTTCATCACGGGCGTCTGAAAACTCAAAATTTGCGAAGTCGGCGCTCCCTCGAACCCAATCCACTGGCTGCGGTGAATGCCCGTGAACGAACCGGTGTTGCGGCTGCCCACGAACGCCGGGTTCAGGTATTGCTGGTTGAACATGAAATGGGTGAAATGCGCCTCCTGCTGCGCCATGCCCGACAGGGCGGCGAGGAGAAATATGAAAATGGAGAATTGCTTCATGTCAAAATGAAAATTTTTGGAGAAAGCAGTTCTTTGAAAAATTGGCATTGCACTCTTGTCATTCGCCGAAGACGAACCTCCACGTCCCACGCACGTCTGCAAGTCTGCAAGTCGCTTTGTCATTCGCCGAAGACGAACCTCCGCGTCCCACGCACGTCTGCAAGTCTGCAAGTCGCTTTGTCATTCTCGCAGAGAACCTCCACGTCCCACCGGGCAGCACTTGGGACGTGGTGGTTCTCGCCGAGAATGACAAAGCGACTTG
>CAZHLB010000743.1:775-3766 GCA_964533005.1 uncultured Saprospiraceae bacterium | reverse complement strand
CCATACGTATGAGGCGTGGACGGGTCTTTCCAAGATGACAAAGGCGACAAAACCGCACGTGGAGGAATTAGTTATCCCGCCAACCGCTCCTCGATTTGCCACATCACGTCATGCGCCACCTGTAGCGCCCGCCAGCCTTCTTCCAAACTCACCGCCACCGATTTTCCCTGCAAAATGCTCTCCGCCCAAGCCTTCAGTTCCAGTTGAATGGCATTCACCGATTCGGCAGGCGGCGTTTCCATCGTAATCATTTTCACCCCAGCGGGTGTCTCCAATTCTATTGAAATCACGTCGGGCGGCTCCTTTCCTTTTTCAAACAGACGGATGATTTGCGCTTCCTTTTCCAAAAAATCCAGGCTGATGTAGGCGTCCCGCTGGAACAGGCGCACCTTGCGCATTTGCTTGAGCGAGATGCGGCTGGCGGTCAGGTTTGCCACGCAGCCGTTTTCAAATTCAATCCTTGCATTCGCAATGTCCGGCGTGTCGCTGACGACGGCGACGCCGCTGGCGCTGATGGTTTTCACCGCTGATTTTACCAGGCTCAAAACGATGTCTATATCGTGAATCATCAAGTCCAAAACGACGGGAACGTCCGTGCCTCTTGGGTTAAAACTCGCCAGCCGGTGCGCCTCGACGAACATCGGGGCGAGCGATAAATGGCTGACTGCCAGCATCGCCGGGTTGAACCGCTCGACGTGACCGACCTGGGCTACGATGCCTTGCGACCTTGCCAACTCGACCAGTTCTTGCGCTTCCTCGGGCGTTTCGGTCAGAGGTTTTTCGATAAAAACGTGTTTGCCACGAAGCATGGCTTGCCGGGCAAGGTCGAAATGCGTGGTCGTTGGCGTGACGATGTCAACCGCATCCACCGCATCGAGCAGTGCTTCAAAATTGGGAAAAACGGGCAGGTTGAATTTTTCAGAAGCATGCCGGGCGGCTTCCGGGTCAATGTCGAAAAAGCCTCGAACCTTGAATTGGGCGGGCAGTTGCGAAAGGCATTGCAGGTGGATTTTGCCAAGATGCCCTGCACCGAGGACGCCGACTTTGACCATGTTGAGTTGAGATATTGGGAAATTGAGAAATTGGGTTGAACGGCGGCAAAAGTAGGGATTGAATGGCAAGGCGGGCTTGACTTTAAAGCAAAAGTCCTGTCAGCACTGTGAGTGCTGACAGGACTTTGGCTTGAATTCACCATCTTTCCAAACCTCAAATCGCTCCCACCTTCCAGTCGTACGGTCGCCGCTTCAACTCCTCCAGTTTCTCCCGCAGTTTGTTGTCAATCAATTCCTTTTCGGCAGCGATGCGGGCGGCGACGAGGTGCCTGCCAGTCTCCGTGTCGTAGCGGACTTTGTTTTTTATCTCGTTTGAAAGCAGGGTCACCTTCTCCAGGTTCGCCATTTCATAGACGTGCTCGTGCTCGTGAAGCAGGTAATCGTAGGGGCTGCGGTAGGAAATGAGCTTCACGAAAATGGGCGCCGTTTCAATCGAAATGAACAGCAGCATGATGAAAATGCTGGCGAGATAAATCGCATGGCTTTGCTGCGTGAGCCTTTCGAGGGCAGCCATGCGGGCAGCCATGCCATTGTATTTATTGCGGTCGAGGTTGACGATATCGGCTTGAACGGTGCTGTCCAAACGGACGATGTTTTCTTCTTTTTCCCGAATGAGCGGCAGGCTGATGGCGAGCGAGCTGTCGAGTTCCGCTTGTGCTTTATCGGCGTCGGCTTTTTTTGCCCGGTAGATGGGACCCAGGTTTTGGCGTTTCGAGCCGCCGGTGCCATCGGCTTCCTGCTGGGCGAGGCGGGCGAGGGTGTCACGGGCGGCAGTTTTGGCGGCGATTTCAGTTTTCAGTTTGGCAATTTGCTGGCGCTCATCTTCGATTTGCGCAGTGTAGCGAGCTTTCACCTGGTCTTCCTGGGTTTTGAAAACCTCCTGCTCCATCGTCACCAGTTCGGCGTTGATTTCCTTTTCAAAAATCTTCAACTCCAATGGCTTGGAAATCACCAGCGCCAGCAAAACCGCCAGCAACAGCCTCGGCGCAGCGACGATGAAATCCCGGTACCATTTGCCGTAGCTTTTCATGCTCATCACGATGTAGCGGTCGAGGTTGAAAATCATCAGACCCCAGACCAAGCCGAAAGCCACCGCCGCCAGGTACGACTCAAAAACCGTGTACAATGCGTAGCCGGAGGAGAAGAAAGCCAGCACGCCCGTGAAAAAGACCGTTGCGCCAATGCCGACATACTTGTTTTCGTCGGTGCGGCATTTTTCGAGAATGCTCTTGTCCACGCCGGAGCAGAAGAGGAAGAAATTTTTGACTTTTTCCATGTCGAGAGATTGTCGGGTGAAGACTGGTTGTCAACTGCCTCAGACGAGGCGGCGGACGAAGCAGTTACGCCGGGTGATTTTTGAAAAAATGGCGGTCAGGGAAAATCGGCGAATAAACTTCAAAGCAGGCGGGATTATTGGTGCTTGGGGAGATTTATAGATGAAAAGTGGGCAGTGGTGGATGAAGACTTTGCAACAAAAAACAGGCTTGTCTGCCTGGCTGGTGGATTTGTCGGTTGCCGAAGAATTCTGGCAGGAGCAGGTTTCCGTCGTTGGAAAAACCTGCCCGCACGGGGGTTTTTACGCTGGAAAAAATCTGCCCGGCGACTTGAGCGAGTGCCTGCAAATTGACTGAAAAAGCCTGCTCCCGGCGATACGGGTACAGGCTTTTTTATGGTTGTGCTTGAGAAAAACACGGCGATAAATACAGCCAGTCGCTTATTTTTGACCAATTTCTCTCGGTTTCCGCCCGTTTTCAAACCGCGCATGCAGAGGGGTTAAATAAAGCAGCCCCAGCATTTTTTAATAAATGAGGGGGCAATTAAAAAAATAGTTGCCTCTTTAGATTTAGAATTAGGTGATATTATTATTGAAATCGGGCCGGGCAAAGGAGCTTTGACCGATGAATTAGTAAATCATTTAAATGAAGAGGTAGGATTTAAA
>CAZHLB010000743.1:0-765 GCA_964533005.1 uncultured Saprospiraceae bacterium | reverse complement strand
TTGCAACCGGCGCTTGCAGAGTGGTTCATTAAGGCAGCACCTGCATTTTTGAATACTTGAAGAGATGTGAGCTTTGATGAAAATGTCTGCAAGCGCCGGTTGCAAACCGGCGGCAGCGGCAGTAGTGAAGAAATGGAAAAACTGAACAATGATTTTGAAGACAGATGCCCAGCGGGACGGTGGGAAGATGAAGTTTTTCCAACAAAAAACAGGCTTGCCGCTCCCAGCAGGAGCTGGTTTCCGACATTGGAAAAGCCAGCTCGCATGGGGTTTTTATGCTGGAAAAAATCAGCCTGGCGGCTTGAGGTGGTGGGATTCTGCTGGTGAATTTTAGCCTTGCAATATGGAAGGTTGCTTACGGAAGTCGACACTGCCTAAATTTTTACAATTTTCCGGACGACCATCCGCTCGTCGAAAAGCAGGCGGACGAAATATAGGCCCTCCGTTTCGTCCGACAAATCCACAACTCCGCCACCAAACATCTCCTGTGTTTCGACCAGGCGTCCCATGCCATCCAGGACTTGTGCTTTGAAGCGTTTGGGCGTTTCGACCTCTACTACAAAGAAGCCGTAGGTCGGGTTTGGGTAAATCCTTATTTCAACTTCCTCTATCTTGTCATCCGTGTCGGACAAGCCGCAGCTTTCAAGCACCTGTCCCTGGCTGTTGCAACCTTCCGCATTGTCGGCATATTTTGACCAGTACCAATTATCGTAACTGTTCAGGACAGGCGTAAGAGTTGAGAAATTTCTACCTTTCCGTCACATG
>CAZHLB010000742.1:0-3767 GCA_964533005.1 uncultured Saprospiraceae bacterium | reverse complement strand
GGCTTTGGTTCTTCCTTGCGGAAAAGCGGCTGCCTGTGCTGTAGGTCTTCTTTGGGTTTAAACAAAGGAGGTGGCGGCGGTGAGGTGACAGTCGTGGTGATGATTTCGTCTTTTTTCTGCCCAATCTCCCGGCGGAGAATGGTGCGGTTGCCTATGGTCATTTTGTCGGCTGCCTCTTTTTCCGCAACGAACTTGGAAAACTCTTTGAGCAAGAGGTTTTCCATCTCCGGCGTCACCTTCGAGGTCGGCTTGTTTTCAATGACATGACCGTGGCTGTTGAGGTATTCGACTATCCTCTCCGTGCCGATATTTAATTCTTGCGCTAATTTCTCTACGCGTTACTCATTTCTGAATGGTTTAAAATGTTATTTGGTAATTTGGTTAAGGGTTATGGGTGACTGGTGATGGGGCAGCCCAATCACCAGTCACCATTCACCCGATAATTAATCTTCAAATTCAGCTGCCAGGATATTGAGCAGTTCGTCAATCGTTTCCTCCTCCAACTCGGTGCGGCGGAGCAATTCTTTCTTGTTCAACTCCAGCACACTGCGGGCAGTGTCGCAACCGATGCGCTTAAGCTCTTCGATGACCCAAGGCTCGATTTCATCGCCAAATTCTTCGAGGTCAACGTCGTCAATTTCCTGCTCGTCGGTGTTGCGATAGACGTCAATTTCGTAGCCAGTCAGCTTGCTGGCGAGCTTGATGTTCGTGCCGCCTTTGCCGATGGCGAGGGAAACCTGGTCGGGGTCGAGATAAACCGAAGCACGTTTTTGCTCCTGGTTCAACTCGATGCTGGTGACCTTCGCCGGCGTGAGTGACCGTTGGATGAACAGGCTCTCGTTGTTGGTGAAATTGATGATGTCAATGTTTTCGTTGCGCAATTCCCGCACGATTCCGTGAATACGGGAGCCTTTCATGCCCACGCAAGCGCCCACCGGGTCAACCCGCTCGTCGTAAGATTCCACCGCCACCTTCGCCCGCTCGCCCGGCAGGCGGACGATGCGCTTGACGGCGATGATGCCGTCCTCGATTTCCGGCACTTCTTGCTCAAGTAGTTTTTCCAAAAAGGCATTGTCCGTGCGGGACACAACGACCAGCGGGGTGTTGTTTTTCATTTCCACCCGCTTGATGATGCCTTTGACCATGTCGCCCTTGCGGAAAAAATCGCCCCGGATGGTTTCCATTTTTGGCAGCAGCAATTCGTGCCCGGTGGCGTCGTCCACAATCAGGAATTCCTTTTTGATGATTTGGCTCACTTCGCCCACCACCATGTCGCCGACCCGCTCCATGTATTTCTTGTAGATATCGTCTTTCTCCAGCTCCATGATGCGGGAGATAAGCGTCTGGCGAGCCGCTTGCACCGCCCGGCGACCGAAGTCTTCCAGGTAAAGCCGCTCATAACATTCCTCGCCAACTTCGTAAGTCTCATCAATGGTCAACGCTTCGGAGATGGAGACCTCGGTGCGGTCGTCCGTCACCTCGCCGTCGGGCACGATTTGGCGTACCCGCCACAATTCCAGGTCACCCTGTTGCGGGTTGACAATCACATTGAAGTTTTCGTCCGAGCCGAATTTCTTCTTAATCAAGGTGCGAAACACGTCTTCCAGCACCCGCACCATCGTCGGGCGGTCAATGTTTTTGTTGGTTTTAAAATCGGAAAAGGTTTCTACTAAGTTTATCATGATGAAGGTTGATAAGGGTTGATGAGGGTTGATAAGGGTTGATGAGGGGCGCAAAATCAACCCTCATCAACCCTTATCAACCTTCATCAACCTTAAAAACTAATCACTACCATCGTTTTTTTAATGTCCTTGAACGGCAGTTCCGTTTGAACGACCGTCGTTGTTTTCTTTTTTCCAGTCTTGGTCACGAGGGTTTCTTCGAGAAGAATGCCGTCGTCGGAGGCGCTTTTGAGAATGCCGGTTTTTACGGCTCCATCCTGGAGGGTGACTTCGACTTTGCGACCGGCATTTTTCTGGTACTGCCGAAGCAGTTTCAGCGGACGGCTTAAGCCAGGCGAGGAAACTTCCAACGTGTAGTCTTCTCCGAGCCAGCCCTCCTGGTCGAGAGCGGCTTCGAGATGGCGGCTGATTTGCCGGCACTTGTCCAGCGTCAAGCCACTATCGCAGTCAATGAACACATCCAACTTGTTGCCCCGGTGGAGATGGAATTCGACAAGAAAACAATCCTGAAAATCCGCTTCCTGAAATTTCGCAGCCAGCAGTGCGTGAATCTTTTCTTCGATAAAAAATGCGTCTGTCATTCAGTTCTGCAAGTCTTGGGCGGCAGTGTGAGCAGTTCCCAAAAATGCTTTGCGGAGTATTAAATGGTTAGATGGTTGAATGGTTAAATGGTTGGCGTTCCAGCCCTCTAACCATTCAGCCATTTAGCCATTTCAACAATCACTACCTCCTTTCACAAAGTAAAAGAGGGAACTTTCTGTTCCCTCTCACGGCGCTGTCCAAGTTCAGCGTGGCAAAGGTAAACTCATTTCGTTGAAACGACCAAGCCGGAGAAATGGAAATTGGGAAATTGAAAAACTTGGAAGAATGAAGCATTGGCAAGGCTTCGACTCATTTCACCAATTTTCGAAATTCAGTAGAACTTCCTAATTTTCGCAACCCGATAATCCAACCTCCAAATAGCATCGTACTATCAACTCGGGCTTACTCGCTACGTGAAAAAACTCTCAATTGTCATGGCTTCAAGAATTGCTGAACTACTGAACAAAGCTCGGAGCGCCTCTTTTTTCGGAAGAGAAAAAGAGCTTGCGTTGTTCGACGACCTGAACAACGACGATGCCGGGCAACCTTTCTTCCTGCTTCACCTGCACGGCACCGCTGGGCAAGGCAAAACCAGCCTGCTGAAACGCTACCGGGAAATTTGCGACGCTCACAACTGCCTGAACATCAACGTGGACGGCAGGGAAATCGAGCCGACGCCAACCGGCTTCCTCGAAGCCTTGCTGCCCCAGGTGCGCTCGGAATCGGTGGATAATTTCTTCGACGTGCTGGCGGAAATGGAAAAGCGGGTCGTGCTATTCATTGATTCCTACGAACGCCTGAGCGGCATTGACGACTGGATGCGCAAGGATTTTTTGCCGCAATTGCCTGATAATGTGCGCACCGTGATGGGCGGTCGCAAAGCGCCGTCGGGTGCTTTTCTCGCCGACCCTGGCTGGCAGGCGTTGATGCGAGTTGCCCAACTTCGCAATTTCAACCCTGCCGAAAGCGCCGCTTTTTTGGAGCGGCGAAACGTTCCCCAGGATAAAATTCAGCCCATTCTTGACTTCACACACGGGCACCCGCTCGCCTTGTCCATCGTGACTGATATTTTCGAACAGCGACCCGACCGGCTTTTTTTGCCACACGAATCGCCTGACGTGTTGCACACTTTGCTCGACCATTTCATCCAGGAAGTACCCAGCCCGGAGCATCGCATTGCGCTGGAAACCTGCGCCCTCGTTCATTTGACGACGGAATCATTGCTCGGCGAGGCGATGGGTTTGGCGCACGCCGACACCTATTTTGATTGGCTGCGAAGCCTGTCATTTGTGGAAAGTGGCAGGTTCGGTTTGTATCCGAATGATTTGGCGAGGGAAGCCCTCGTCGCCGATTTGCGCTGGCGCAATCCTGACCGTTTTGCAGAATTGCACGAGCGGGCGGGCTTGTATTACAAGCGGCGAATCAAGGAGGTGTCGGGTGAAATGCAGCGGGCATTTTTGTACGAGCTGGTCTTTTTGCACCGCACCAACCCGCTGGTTCGCC
>CAZHLB010000741.1:2500-3774 GCA_964533005.1 uncultured Saprospiraceae bacterium | reverse complement strand
TGGTCTTTTTGATTGAAAAGCCGCAGCGCCCAATCTTCCGTCAGCACGAGCGAGTGAGGCTCGGCGAGCGCCGCCGCCGGGTCGCCTGCGAGCAACTCGAAACCGAACATTTTGAAAAAAGTGGAGTCGGTGAAAAACCCTTGCAGGTACAGTTCTTTGCCGTTCATGCGCACAGCGGTGGAGAGGCGGTTGACGAGCGGCGTCCAAAGTTCCACCTGCGAATAATCCTCCGCCAGCGCCCGGCTCACCGGAAACGGCGAGGAGGCATAAGATTCCGAGCCACCGTCCTTGCGCAAGGCGTCGGTCAGGATGCGGAAGGTGCGCTCCGAGCCTTCCGGGTGGAATGAGTCGTAGCTATGCGCATCCTTGATATTCAGCATGATAAGCAGGCAAATGCTCATGCTAATTGCCAAGCCGAAAATGTTGATGAAGGAGAAGGTTTTGTGTTTGCGGAGGTTGCGAAAAGCGAGTTTGATATAGTTTTGAAACATGGCAATACTGATTTTGAGGAGCGGTGGCAACCTATGTGCCAGGCGGTCAAGGCGTTGCTAATCAAATGATTGGAAAGCTGGAGATGACGGCGAGATAGGTGGAAGTGTGCAAATGTGAATAGGCGGTGTGCGGAAACGGACGGCAGAGAATGACGTTTTCTACCCTTTAATTCATCCTCAAAACGATACTCCCGGAAACTTCCATCTCTACCTTCGCCGCTCACCGTTCACCAGCGAAAGCAACAAATCCAGCAACCATGCGCCACGAAAGAATAAAGAACCTAAAATTGGAAGTCCTATCCGACAATTGGTACATCCTGCGAAAAGCCACTTTCGACTTTTTAAAAAAGAACGGAACGTGGCAAACCCAAAACCGGGAAGCCTACGACCGGGGCAATGGAGCCACCATTTTGCTTTACAATAATAACCAGGGCACGGTTATTTTGACCCGCCAGTTTCGCCTCCCCACTTACCTGAATGGCAATGAATCGGGCATGTTGATTGAAGCTTGCGCCGGTTTGTTGGACAAAGACAATGCGGAAGATTGCATCCGAAGAGAGGTGGAAGAAGAAACGGGCTATAAAGTGTCTGACGTGCGGAAAATATTCGAGGCATATATGTCGCCGGGTTCCGTCACGGAAATTCTATATTTTTTCGTCGCCGAATATTGGAAAGAATTAAAAGTGCATGAAGGCGGTGGTTTGGAGCATGACCAGGAAGATATCGAGGTGCTGGAAATCCCGTTCGAGCAAGCCATGAATATGATTGAAAGCGGGGAAATAA
>CAZHLB010000741.1:0-2490 GCA_964533005.1 uncultured Saprospiraceae bacterium | reverse complement strand
AAGGATGGAAAAACCATCATGCTATTGCTATATGCCCGGATAAATGGCTTGCTATGAATGAAAGGTTTATAAAGGTTGATAGGGTTTATGCGCATCAACTCTATCAACCTTCATAAACCTTTATCAACAAGCACTTATTCGCTCCGCAACGATTTCACCGGGTTCGACAGCGCCGCTTTCACGCTCTGAAAACTCACCGTCAAAAATGCTATCCCAATCGCCAGCAAGCCCGCCAAAGCGAAAATCCACCACTGGATTTGGATATGGTACTCGAAGTTTTGCAGCCAATTATTCGCCGCCCACCAAGCCAGCGGCGAGGCAATGACCAGCGACACAACGACCAGCGTCAAAAACTCCTTGGACAGCAAACCGACGATGCCCGCCACGCTTGCGCCCAGCACTTTTCGAATGCCGATTTCCTTCGTGCGCCGCTCCGCAGCAAATGCCGCCAGCCCGAACAAGCCGAGACAACAAATGAAAATGGCGAGCAGGGAAAATATCAGCGACAGCTTGCCCACCGTCGTTTCGCTGCGAAACAGGCGGTCGTATTCCGCATCCAAAAACTTGTAGTCGAACGGGAAACCGGGGTTGTGTTTTTTGACAATTTCACCGACAGAAGCCAGCGCCTGCGTCACATCCTGCCCTGGTTTGAATTTCACGAAAAGGACGCCGCTCGTCGGGCGGGTGCAATAAATGAGCAGCGGCTCGATTTCTTCGTACATGCTGCCGAAACGAAAATCTTCCAGCACCCCGACAATGCGCAGCGAGCGGGAGTCGTCGCCCTCGCCTTCCGTGATGGTTTCGCCGATGAGGTCTGCCTTTTTGCTGTCCCGGCGGATGAGTTGGGCAAAGGTTTCATTGATGATGACAGAGGTGGAATCGAGGTCGGGGTTGTCGTGAAAATCCCTGCCGGCGCTGAGTTTCATGCCGAGGGTTCTGATGTATTCCGGGCTTGCCCATTCCATCGTGATGAGCTTGTCCACTTCCGGGTTTTTGCCTTTCCAAGTGTAGCCGCCGGAACTACTGCCCATTTCGAGCACCCGGCTGTTGGATTTGGCGACGTTTTCAACGGCGCCCGTCGCCAGCAATTCCTGTTTGATGAGCGGAAATTTGTCAGTGATTTGGCTGGTCGTACCCACGTAAACGACGTTGTTTTTGTCAAAGCCGAGGTGCCGGTTTTTCACGTGACTGATTTGCTGGTAAACCACGATGGTGCAGAAAATCAGGAAAACCGACACGCAAAACTGCGCCACGACGAGGCTTTTCCGAACCGAAGTCGCAGCGCCGCTCACCCCCTGCCCCCTCAAGGGGGTTAAGCCTTTCAGCACGGCAAGCGGACGAAACGAAGACAGGTAAAACGAAGGATAACTTCCCGCCAGCAACCCGCTCGCCAGCGTCACCGCCAGCAGCCCGCCGAGGTGGCGAGGGTTGGCAAAATTCAACGCCAACTGCTTATCCACCAACGCATTGAAACCAGGAAGCACAATTTGCAAAATTGCCACCGCAAGCAAAGTCGCCAGCAGCGAAGTCAGCAGGGCTTCCCCCAAAAATTGACCCACCAGCGAGCGCCTGCCAGCCCCGACGACCTTGCGCACGCCGACTTCCCGGCTGCGGTTTTCCGAGCGGGCGGTGCTGAGATTCATGTAGTTGAAACAAGCGATGAGCAAAATGAACCCTGCGATGATGCTGAACAGGCGGACGTATTCGATGCGCCCTTTCCCGGTCTGTTTTCCTTCCTTGATTTCGCTTCGCAAATGCCAGTCTGCGAGGGAAAGCAGCCAGGGTTTGGCGCTCGCATCGGGTTCTTTTTTCTGGATGAAATCTTTCAGCTTGCCGTTCACGGCAGCGGAATCGGTGGCGGCGTTCAGCACGACGAAGGTTTGCATACCGTTGGTGTTCCAGTCATTCCACCAGGTATTTTCCTTTTCAAAAATGCGGAACGAAGCCAGCCAGTCGAATTCCAGGGAAGAATTTGGCGGCGGGTTTTTCACCACGCCGGTTATCTTAAACTCGTCTTTGTTGTTGACTTTCAGCGTTTTACCGAGCGGCGGCTCGACGCCGAAAAACTTCTCCGCCATGCGCTCCGTGATAACCAGCGAGTTGGTTTCCCGGAGCGCCGTTTTCGGGTCGCCTGCCACCCAGGGGAAGGTGAAAATGTCAAAAAACGAACTGTCCACCTGGTAGCCTTCCTCGAAAGTGCTTTTGTCGCCGAGCGAAAAAGCGTAGCTGTCGCCCCAACTCATGCGGGCGCTTTGCGCTATTTCAGGAATCTCCGCTTTCATCGCACCTGCGAGCAAGCCCGGCGTGGCTGAAAAAGTGTAGGTCTTGCCTTCATAAGTCTGATTTTCAATGACTTGAAAAATCCGGTCTCCTTTTTCGTGAAAGGCATTGAAAGTGATTTCGTCCTCCGCCCAAAGCAAAATGAGCGCAGCACAAGCCACCCCGACGGACAGCCCGGCGATGTTGAGCAGGCTGAAGGTTTTGTTTTTG
>CAZHLB010000740.1:0-3788 GCA_964533005.1 uncultured Saprospiraceae bacterium | reverse complement strand
CCAAGTTCATTGACTCGCTTGGCTTGTCAGATTTAGCGCCCTGGAACTGGGGCGACGTCTGGAATCGGGCAAAACGCATCTTCACCGAACCCATCGGGCGGCTGAAAAACTTCGCCATCGGCGTCGTCAGAGACATCATCAAATTTGTCAAAGACGCCATCCTCAAACCGCTCGCCGCCATGGCGCAAGGCACGAGAGGCTATGATTTGCTGCGGGCGGTGCTTGCCGAAGACCCGATTTCCGGCGAGCCTTTCCCAAGAACGCCAGATAGCGTCATCGGGGGTTTTATGAAGCTCATCGGGCAGGAGGAAGTCTGGGAAAACATCAAGAAAGGTGGCGCTGTGGGCAAGGCATGGGCGTGGTTCCAGGGTGTGCTCACGGGTTTCATGGCATTCGTGCGCTCCATCCCCCGGCGCATTGTCAACGTCATCACCTCGTTTGATTGGAAAGATATCATCACCATAGCAGGCGCATTTGGCAAAGTGGTCAGGGAGTTCATCAACATTGCGCTTGACTTCGGCAGTTGGGTGCTCGACAAAGTGCTGATGTTGCTGGAAATCCTGTTTTCCGTGGTTGCGCCAGGCGTGGTGCCTTACCTGAAAAAAGCGAAAGGCGCATTTGGACAAATCCTGAAAAAGCCCATTGCCTTCGTCAGCAACCTCGTAAAAGCCGCCAAACAAGGCTTCGACCTGTTCGCCACGAACATCATGGAGCACCTGAAAAACAGCCTCATCAACTGGCTGATGGGTTCGCTGGCAGGTGCGGGTTTGTACATTCCCAAGGCGCTCAACTTCATGGAAATCCTGAAGTTCGTGCTGTCCGTCCTGGGTTTGACGTGGCAAAACATCCGGCAAAAACTGGTCAAACACATCGGCGAGCCAGCCGTGAAAGCTCTCGAAACCGGCTTCGAAATCGTGAAAACCCTCATCACGGAGGGACCCGTCGCCGCCTGGGAAAAAATCAAAGAAGAAATCGGCGACCTGACGGGCATGATAATCCAGGAGGTCATCAGCTTCGTCACGACGAAAATCGTGCAAGTGGCGGTGGTGAAATTGGTGTCCATGCTCAACCCGGCTGGCGCTATTATTCAAGCCATCATCGCCATCTACGACACGATCATGTTCGTGATTGAAAAAATTAAGGAGATTGCACGGGTGGGGGCTGCCATCATTGATTCGATTGCCGAAATTGTAGCCGGGAACATCGGGCCCGCCGCTAAAAAAGTGGAGACGACGCTGGCTGGTATGCTGACGCTGGCTATCAATTTCCTGGCTAAATTTGCGAAGCTGGATAAGGTGTCGGAGGCGATTATGAAGGTGATTGATAAGATTCGGCAGCCGATTGATAAGGGGTTGGATAAGGTGGTGGGGTGGATTGTGAATACGGGGAAGAAGATTTTGGCGAAGGTTACGGGGAAAGATAAAGAAGATGTCCGAACTCCCGAGCAAAAGAAATTAGCCTTGGAAAATGGGTTGAAAGAAGCCAATGCATTAGTAGTTAACGAAAATATGGACACAGAAGAAGTAGGAGAAAAATTGCCGGGCATCAAAGACAAATACAAACTGCGCACTTTGAATATCATTGTTGACGGAGAAACAGATACAGAGCAGACTATTCACGTTCATGGAGAAGTAAATCCACCTGGCGACACGGAGGCTAAGAAAAAACCAAAAAAACCAAAAGTAAAAGTAGGGGACAAGATTCAGGTTATGCATGGGGGAGACTGGTCTGTGGATTTTTTGAAAATTACAGCATTAATCAACCAATATAAATTCGAAGCATCGGGCAAAATTGACAAGGAAGATGTTGCTAAAACACTTTTGGCGAAAGACTATCAAAAGGACTGGAGAAAGTACAACCCATACAAACAAGGCGACGCATGGGAAGCGATAAAAAACCTAAATGCATGGAGCAGTTCCAAAGATGCGAGTCAAACTTTAAGTTACAGAAAACATGGTCATTTCAATGTTCCTGGCGGGAAAAATTGGCATCATATACATGAACAAGGAAATGGAGGTTCACATACGCTTGGCAATCTAGCGCTTGTTGATTCTGGTTTGAATCAGGGCTTTCTCAACGCCTATTTTCGAAAACCATACGATGAGACAGGGGGCTTACCACTGAGACAATTTTTACGTGGAAAGGATCATTCCCTTCATATGGAATGGGGACTTAGAGCTATCGAAGCGGCAGGTAAAACTTTAACTCCCAACAAAAACGAAGGAAGAGGTACTTACAATGAAATTGAATAAATTTTTCAACACAAATCATTTGCCTTGTATTTAAAACAGTCTCTTGGCAAAGATGATTTGTCAAATGAATACCATGAAGAAAAAAATTAGATTTTCAATTAGGCTTAAAGACTTATCCAGCTTTCAATTTCATGAAGGAGCAAAAGAATTCATGGAAAAATTCAAAGACTACGAATCATCCTATTCATACTATACTTTTTACCTTGATGATAAAAGATGGGAAGAAGCTAAGAAAGAGTTAAATGAAAGCAAGCTGAGTTATAGCGAGTTTTATGAAATTGAGTTGGCAACATTTGAAATCATTGACTATCCTGCTTTTAATATTGCCATACCCCCGCTTTATAACCTATTAAAAAGTGATGGCACTGTCAATGAAAAGGAGATGAGTTCCATTCCAATGGCAGAGGACTTTAATACAGGTAAAAAAATTCTTGAAAAATCATTCTTTGAAATTCTAAACCGACTATGCGCCAATTTTAATAATGCCACTCCTGCAAAGGGTAAGAAAAGAGAGTTCTTTGTAATAAATTCTTTACCTGAGATTAAATCCCCGCGGGTGATTTTACAGGCAAACAATATTAAAGAAAACACCAGTGATTTTGCTGGTACACACTATTTTGAAGGCTGGGATGGTCGAAGTTTAATTGACGAAGAAAGCATTAATGAAATAAAGAAATTTCATCTGTGTGCTTCCTATTTTTTTTCATTTAATGGAAAAATCTACAAGCAAAATTTTCCTAACCATTTGGTCTCTGGAAATTTTGCTTATGAAATAAAGAAAACTTTCAAGGACAAAGTGCAATTGACTCCGGTTACTTTCGATAATATTTGAAAACAGCAACTCAAACTATAATTTGCCATGTTCCACTCCACCCGCCATTCCCGCCGCCACCGCAATCCCCCCTCCACCGAGGGCAAGGAACAGCAACCCTTTTTCGTAAAATCCGACCACCAATCCGTGCAAACCAAACCCAAGCAGCCATTTTTCCAGGCAAAACTTTCCATGGGGCAGCCCGGCGACCAGTATGAAAAAGAAGCTGACGCCACCGCCGACGCCGTCGTGAACCAACCCCAAGGCGGCAACCGGGGCACCGTCCAGCGCAAACAAATCAGCGCCGTCCAGCGACTCGCCACACCCGCCGAGGAAAAAATGCCCGGCACCAACGACGGTCGCATGAAAGAGGATAAAGCCGTGCAAGAAAAGCCGGAAGTCCAAAAAGCAGACGCACCGAAAGAAGAAGAAAAGCCCGTCCAAAAAGCAGACGCACCGAAAGAAGAAGAAAAGCCCGTCCAAAAAATGGACGCCCCAAAAGAAGAAGAAAAACCCGTCCAAAAAGCCGACGCCCCGAAGGAAGAAGAAAAACCCGTCCAGAAAATGGAAGCTCCGAAAGAGGAAGAAAAACCGGTGCAAAAAGCCGACGCTCCAAAAGAGGAAGAAAAGCCCGTCCAAAAAGCCGACGCGCCAAAAGAAGAAGAAAAGCCCGTCCAAAACGCCGCCGCCCCAAAAGAAGAAGAAAAGCCCGGCCCAAACGCCGC
>CAZHLB010000739.1:0-3789 GCA_964533005.1 uncultured Saprospiraceae bacterium | reverse complement strand
GGGTGCAAGTAATCGGTAGTCGCTTCCGAAGCCTGAATCCAGCCGGTGGCACAGTTCATCTGCGAACGGTCGGTGGGGCAGCAGTCTTGCTCCTCGAAAGATGGATTGGGAATGAGCGAAAGGGGCGTCGCTAGCGGGCAATCGCAGTCGGGGTCGTTCAGGTCAATCAAGCCGTCGGCATCGTCGTCCAGGGCGTTGTCGCAGATTTCTGCGAGCGGAATGGCGGCGGAAAATTGACAAAAAGACAGGGCGGCGAAGGAGAGGTAAATCAAAGATTTCATAGGCGGGGACATTTGAATTTCAAAGGTTTTCAAAGATAATCCCCTGTTAGGGAAAGGCAAAACTTCAATGGTTTTGCTTTCAATATTGGACAAAAGCTGACATCCCCAATGTCGGAAAGGTTCAAAACCCTGCCGACGTTTGCTGCTCATTGATACTGAATATAAATTGGCTTCGGCACGAGTTTCAGCACATCTTCCGGCTGCATTTCCGTCGCCGCCCCCACCTTCTTCGTGTCGTTTTTGTAAAAAATCTTAAACCCCGTAAACTGCACCGGCTCCGGATAAATAAACTGCCGGTAAGTCATTTTTTTCTTCGCCCGGCCGCCCCATCCGTCCATGTCTATCACAATTTGCACCTCTGGCAATGGCTTGATTTCCTTGTAGTTAGTGAGCATTTTCCGGGTGTAGCGATGCACCACGAGCATCTTCGGCGGTAGGTCGAAAAGCTTGACCAAGCCAGCCAAATACCTCGCCGCCCAATTCACATCTTCGGCATCGAACGTGCCGACTTTGACGCCGGGAGCGTGCTCGGTTTTCATCGAAAACTCAGGGTCAATGGCAAGGTGGACGTGCGGCATTTTCAGAAAAGTATCGAGGCGGGGAAGCTCGTCTTGCAGGGTGCTTTTGCCAACCTGGATGTCGAGGAAAACGATGGCGTCCGCATTTTTAGCCATGTCCAGCGCCTTCTCGATTTGGTCGAAAGGCATTCGCAGGCGGTATTTTCCGCCTTTGCCGCCGCTCTGTTGGGCAGTCACGCAGATGTAGTGAATGGCTGGCTGGACGGGCGTGGTCGTGTCCGCCTTTTCCCATTTTTCGACTTCGGTCTTCAATTTTTCCAGCACTTCGTCCTCCGGCAGCTCGCCGAGGATGCCCATTCTGGTTGAATAAAAATTGCCGTAGTACGCCACGACCCGCTTGAAAGGAAGAATTGCGCCGGGCTTCGGCAGTGGCGTTTTCAGGTTTTTCCACTTGCCGCTTTTGTCTCCGGAAGCAAGTGCTGCGAGCCGTTTGACATAATCGGCAGTGTCGAGTTTGGCGGCGGCGGCGGTGGGAATTTTCAAAGTATCTGCGGAAACAGGCAGGCTGTCGGCAGCAGTTTTTACGGAATCGAGCGAGGCGAGCAGCGTGGTTTGCGAGTGCGGAGCGCCATTTTGTTGGCAGCCAAAGTGCCAGCAAATCGCAAGGCTCAGGAGGAAAGAAGCGTGTTTTTGCATGGGTTATCAATGGTTGTTTGGGCAAAGAGCATTTATCCGGGTGCGGTCGAAGAAACGACCTTTCCGAAAGTTGCCAACTTTCGGAAAGGTTGACTCGCAAGTAAAAGGAGGACGATGCGAGCGATGTTCAAGGGGTGTCGCCAAACTCCAGTTTGGCGGCGAGGCAATCGCCAAACTAGAGTTTGGCGACACGAATGCTCGAAGTAAACCCTACTTTTCCCCAACAACCTTGTAGCTTTTCGGGCGTTTTTGAGTTTCCTAAAAAACAGGATAATCATGCTTAGAATTAGTTTTTGCCTGCTTCTCACGGCGCTTTGCTCGGTGGTTTTTGCGCAGAAAAAATACACCACCGCCAAGACGGCTACCGGAAAACTGCGCACGATTTACGAGCGGGGAATGCGCATGTCCTTCAACGGGCAGCCCCAAGCCGCCGCCGAAGATTTTGAAAAGGCGCTGGAAATTGACCCCACCTTCATTGACGCTCAAATCGAATGGGCGAACCTGAAAAACCAGCAGGAAAAATTTGCCGAGGCGGAAATCGGCTACGAAAAAGCCCTCGCCATTGACCCCGACTACCTGCCGGGCGTTTGGTACAGCCTCGCCCTCGTCGAGTTCGACCAGGAAAAATTTGGCGAAGCCGCCGGTCATTTCCAGCAGTTTTTGAAAAATGAAAAACTCGGCGAGAAGCAGCGGGCGAATGCGGAAAAGTACCTCGCCCAGGCTCGTTTCGCCGACCATGCGCTGAAAAATCCGGTGCCTTTCAACCCAAAAAACCTTGGCGAAAACATCAACACGCCTGACCACGAATACTTGCCTACCCTCACTGCCGACGGCGAAAAACTCATCTACACTGCCGTCCGGGGCGACCAGGAGGATTTTTTTCTGAGCAAAAAAGAGAACGGTGTCTGGCAAGTTGGGCAACCCATCGCCAGCGTCAATACCGAGTACAACGAAGGCGCTCAAAGCATCAGCGCCGACGGCAAGCTGCTCGTTTTCACCATCTGCGACCGACCCGGCGGCTTGGGCAGGTGCGACCTGTACTTTTCGGAACTGGTGAACGGCAAGTGGACGCAGGTGAAAAACATCGGCGCTCCAGTCAATTCGGCTGCCTACGAAAGCCTGCCCAGCTTGAGTGCCGACGGCAAAACACTCTTTTTTACCAGCGAGCGGCGAGGCGGTTTGGGCGGTCTCGACCTTTGGTTCAGCCAGCGCCAGCTTGACGGCAAGTGGGGCGAACCGCAAAACCTCGGCGCTCCAGTGAACTCCAATTCTTCCGACCAAGCGCCCTTCATCCACCCCGACGGGCAGACGCTTTATTTCATGTCGAAAGGGCATCCGGGCTTGGGCGAATACGATTTGTTTCTGTCCCGCCGCCAGCCCGATGGCAAGTGGGGCGAGCCGCAAAACCTCGGCTTTCCAATCAATACGAAAGGCAACGAAGGCGCTTTCACGGTGAGCCTGGACGGCAAAACTGCCTACTTCGCCACTGACAAAGAAGGTGGCTTGGGCAAGAATGACATCTACACTTTCGACCTGCATGAAGCTGCTCAACCTCAGCCAGTTACCTACGTCAAGGCGACTGTTTCGGACAGCGAAACGAAGGCAAAACTTTCTGCCAACGTCGAGTTTGTTGACCTGGCGACCGGGCTGGTTTTTGTCAGCGCAGTCACCGACAACGGCGGCGAATTTTTGGTGACTTTGCCCGCTGGGAAAGACTATTCGCTCAATGTTTCCAAAGAAAAATACCTGTTCTACTCTGAAAACTTTGCCTTGGCGCACGGTGGCAGTTTGGAAAAACCTTTCTTGCTCGACATTCCGCTGACGCCCATTCCCGCAGGGGGCGCAGGGGACCCGGAGTCTAAATCAAAGCCCATCGTGCTAAAAAACGTCTTCTTCGAGACCGGCTCGGCGGCTCTGAAAAAGGAAAGCCTGACGGAATTGAACCGGCTGAAAAAACTGCTGGAAGACAACCCTTCGCTGAAAATTCAAATCAACGGTCACACTGACGACGTCGGCTCGGAGGCTGACAACCTGGCGCTGTCGGAAGCTCGTGCGAAGGCGGTTTTCGATTACCTGGCGGCAAACGGGGTGGCAGCGAACCGGCTGAAATTCAAAGGTTTCGGCGAGACTTCGCCAATCGCTTTGAACGACTCGGAGGAAGGGCGGCGACAAAACCGGCGGACGGAGTTTGTGATTTGGTGAAAAAAGCTGACAGGTGGAAAACAGAGATGTCATCTGAAAAAAAAATTGGGATGTTTCACGGCAGCAAAAAAGTAGTTGACACTTTTTTAGCC
>CAZHLB010000738.1:0-3793 GCA_964533005.1 uncultured Saprospiraceae bacterium | reverse complement strand
TTTTCCCGGGGCCCCAAACCTCCTTTTGGGCTTGGGCCCCCCCCCAAAACGGGTTTTTGGGCGACACCAAGTTTACAACTGCCGCCGGGAAATTCCCACTCCTTCCCACTCCAATTTCAACCCAACTCCTCCTTTCTTCTGAAAAAATTCTAACCGCACCGGGTGCAATCCTTTCTTCAGCGCAATGCTCCCGCTCACCTCTTTCATCCCGTGCAAGCCGTCGTTTTCAATCAATTTTTGATTGGCTACAAACAGCCGGGAACCGTCGTCCGAGGAGCAGAAAAAAGTATAGACGCCTGTCTCCAGCGCTTCAATCCAGCCTTCAAAAACGAGGGCAAAATCTTCCTCCCTTTCCACCTGGCTCAAGTCGTAGTTGTTGACAGTCAATTCTTTAGCGGGTTGCAAAGTCTTGAAATCAGGCAGGTTGTCCCACGACCCTTCGTACATTTTCAGGGCGATGCCGGGCGCTGGATTTTTCGGCGGCTTCGAGCCGACCGGCTTCACTTTTTTGAAAGAATAACTCTCCGAATGGCTGCTTTTCCCATTCGCCCAGGTTGCCCGACAGCGGATGGTTTTTGACTTTTTGAGCGAAACGGGCGCTTGATATTTCAGCCATTTTTCCGCCGGGGCTTTCTCGTCGAGGGTGTAAAAAATCTCAGCGCCGGGCTGGAGGGTGCGCAGTTCCACCGCAGTTTTTTTGACAAAAATGCGAGTGTTGGCGGTGGGTTTGGGCGGCAGGTAGCCTTCGTGCGCAAGTCGGAGCAGGCTGGCATCCATTTTTGTCACCTTGCGGTCGTAGGTCAGCAAGCCGTTGTTTTCCGTTTCGATGTCGCTGGTTTGGGTATAAACGGCGGCGCTCAAACCTGCCGAATCTACCAGCGGCAACAGCCTGCGCCAAAGGTCTTCGTAGCGGGTGAGCAAATTTTCAGGGGTCTGAATCAGGTCGTAGCCCCAGCCGGTGGTCGTCCATTGATGCCCGGCGACGTTCAGCCCCAAGCCACCAAATTCGCCCAGCACGGTTGCTCGTTTTTCTTCCGGTTTTGGGGCAGCGGGCCCCGGGTATTCATGAATGTCCATCACGTCGCCGAAGCCTTTGTCCGTCCAACCGGAGGCATTATTGACCAAGCGGGTCGGGTCTAACTCCTTGATTAACTGCACAATTTGCTCGTCGTCGTGTTGCCCCCAGCCTTCATTGAACGGAACCCACATCACGATTGCCGGGTGGTTGAACAAGCCTTCGACCATCGCTTTCAACTCAACCCGAAATTGTTCCCGGTCGGCTTCGCTCTCGTTCAAGCCGCTCGGCATGTCTTGCCAAACCAGGAAACCCATCTTGTCGCACAAGTGATACCAGCGGGCAGGCTCGACTTTGACGTGTTTGCGAATCATGTTGAAACCCATGTTTTTCAAGGCTTCGAGGTCAAATTTCATGGCGTCTTCGGTTGGAGGCGTGTACAAACCGTCGGGGAAAAAACCTTGGTCGAGGGGGCCTATTTGGAACACGAACTTGTTGTTCAGCATCAGCCGGGTGAAACCTTTTTCATCCTTGCCGAGGGAGATTTTTCGCATCCCGAAATAGCTGCGCACCCTGTCCACCTGCTTGCCGGAGGCGTCTTCGAGCAAAACTTCGAGGTCGTACAGGTACGGGTCGGAAGGCGTCCAGGGATGCGGGCGGGGAACTTTCAACAAGTGCGGCGTCCCATGCCTGCCGGAAGACTCGGAAAGATGGCGGTCGGCTTCGATGACCCGAGCGGTGATTTTCAGTTTGTCATTTTTTTCGCCGCCGGTTTCCACTTTGACCACGAGCCGTTCCTTGTCCAAATCTGGTTCGATGCGCAGGCGCTGGATGTAATTTTTTGGAACAGGTTCCAGCCAGACCGTCTGCCAGATGCCGCTCGAACCGGTGTACCAAATGCTGCGTGGCTCCAGGTGTTGTTTGCCGACGGGCTGCCCGCCGCTGCTGCCGGGGTCGGTGACTTGCACGGTCAGTTCCTGCCCGAATTTGCCGGTCAAAAAATCCGTGATGTCGAGAGAAAACGGGTCGTAGCCGCCCTTGTGCGAGCCTACTTTTTGCTTGTTGACAGATATTTCCGCCGACCAATCCACCGCTCCGAAATGCAGCAAAATCCGCTCGCCCGCCCAGTCCT
The DNA here is from genome assembly GCA_964533005.1 of uncultured Saprospiraceae bacterium. Lineage (GTDB taxonomy): Bacteria > Bacteroidota > Bacteroidia > Chitinophagales > Saprospiraceae > UBA6168. The sequence goes on along the minus strand of CAZHLB010000738.1, from coordinate 1,646 downwards.
GCGGTACGCCGAAGCGCATTTTGTAAATCAAAATATGGTGCGGTTCCAGCTTCATGCCCACCCCCGAAAGCGCCGACTCGATAGGGTACGGCACGAGGATTTTGCCTTGCCGCACGATTTTATCCGTGTTTTTGTCCATGACCAAAAAATCCCACAAACCGTTGAGATTGACCCAGTTGTGCCGCACCATTTGCGGGCGGGGATATTCCGGCAGGGGACTTTGCGGGGAAACTTTGTCCGTCCAGGGGGTGGTCAGCGGCGAGGGAGCGGGACGCCAGACGGGCTGGGCAGGCAGGTGGTTTAATTGGAAAAGCAGGAGGAAAAGGAAAGCGAGGGAGAAGCGGCTCATCGTTCGAGATTTTATTTGATACAGAGCAAAGGTGTTTTTGATTTGTCAAACAAGCCCTGATTTTTAGTGAAAAAAAAAAGACCGCCTGAGCAGTCTCGCCAGGCGGTCTTTTTTTGGTTTTAAAAAAACGGGCACTATCAATTCATTTTCACAAAACGAACATGGTGTATCGAACCGTCCATATTTTCCAAATGAAGGAAATATATGCCTGCCGGTAAATCGGAAACGGAGATGATTTTCTCGGATTGGCGCTCGCCAATTATGTCCGATTTTATTGCTCTGCCATTCATATCTGACAATAGGAGGCGGCGATATTCGCCGGGAGGAAGGACGACGGTAATCTCGGAACGAGTGGGGTTTGGATAAATTAATGGCAAACCGGAAAAGGCGTTGTTTATTTCTTGCTCGCCCTCTTGTCCTGCACTTCTGCCACCGGGTGGTCTTAATGCCTGGTTCGTGCAAAGTGATATTTCATTGACGGCAGCTTCATTGGTCATTTTCCAAACCCGGATATATCGAACAAGCGGAAGGTTTGAGTTGGCATTGAAAACTTCCCAGCCAATTGGCGTTACGGCATGGTCTGGAATAACATTGCCCTGGAACGTGAACGTTGTTCCGTCCCATTCTCCATATTCTACCTTGAATATGTCGTTGGGTCCGCTTTCGCTAAATCCGTCATATAATGCCACCATCTCAATATCTTGCAGCGATTGAATATCAATCACGGCATAAAAGGGGGGAACAGGCGAGTTTGGATTCCAGTCCTCGCCCCACTCGGTGACAGGCTCTCCGCCGTTGCCACAGAACGGGTCTATCGGTTGCCCTTCCACGTATTGCTCATCTACCAACCGGTCAGAATTCACGTCGCCTATGGCTTGGTCGTCATTGGAATCAACAATCATGGCAGGGTCAAGCGCAAGTGTCTCGCAATCGCATGGATTGCCGCATGTGCTGGTACAACCCGTTACAACATACCAATCAGAGACTGTACCATCTGCAAGTGAAAATCGCAGGAAAAAGCAATAGCATCCTTCATCCAAGCCCGCAACAGTATATGAATTGCTGCCTGGAACCGGCTGTGGATTTGCATCGCTTGCATTGGCAGGCGGCGTGTTGGGGCAATTACCACTTTGAGGCGACCACTTCAGGGTATAACTTTTCAAGTTGCAATTTGAAGGATTAGGTGGCGTCCAAGTCAATATGATTTGGTGGCAATCAGTGCCCGGTTGCGCCGTAAAATCATTCGCTCATCCCCTTTTTAAGGTGAAAAGCGTATTTTTGAGAAAAAACAAATGCT
>CAZHLB010000737.1:0-3795 GCA_964533005.1 uncultured Saprospiraceae bacterium | reverse complement strand
GATGTCCAGCGACATCACATATCTCACCATCGTCCATTCCATCAACAATCATGTAATCATTTAACCTTCAATCATTTAATCAAAAAAAGGCACCTGTCACCTTACCTGTCCTAAGATATTTCTAAGCAAATTCTAAATCCAGCCTAAGCGACCGCCCTCCTTGCATTGCTACTTTTGCCAAACCAAAAAGTTGGAAAACCCGATTGTCGCTGAAACAACGAAGTGATAAATTTCAGCCCCGTCTTTTGCCGCCGGGCATCTGAAGCTGCGTAGCTTCGCTCTCCTTTTCCTGCCCCGGCGCTGAAAATTCCCAATGCCATTGAAGACCTGCCGCCTAAAAAATTAGAAAAAAAACGGAACAGACCACTCCCAATTTTCCAGCCTCCGTGTAACCGGGGCGCTTGGTTAAAGCATTTGGGAATGGCTGATTCCATTGGCTTTTATTAAATCGAACGTTCATGAAAAGAAGAATTTTTACCCTCGCAGCATGCTTTCTTTTTGCCTGCATTTCGCTGGCCCAGGCGCAGCATTCCGTTGCCAAGCAATGGAACGAGGCGCTGCTGGCTGCCATCCGCAAGGACTTGGGCAGACCCACCGTTCAAGCCCGCAACCTGTTCCACGTATCGCTTGCCATGTACGACGCTTGGGCGGCTTTCGACAGCGAAGCCGAGACTTTTTTCCTGGGAAAAACGGTGGATGGCTATTTCTGCCCATTCAACGGCATCGCTGCACCGGCTGACTTGAAAGCCGCTCGCAACGAGGCGGTTAGCTACGCCGCTTACCGGCTGATTTACAACAGGTTTTCCAATTCGCCCGGCGCTTCCATCACCTTGCCGAACCTGACTAACCTGATGATTTCGCTTGGCTACGACCCCACTTTCGTTTCGCTGAATTATTCCACCGGCAGCCCGGCGGCGCTTGGAAACTACATTGCGCAGCAATGTCTTCTGTTCGGGCAGCAAGACGGCTCGAACGAGCCGACTTTTGCCAATCAATATTACCAGCCGGTGAACCCGGGTCTCATCATGGCAACTTCCGGTAACCCGAACATGGTTGACCCGAATCGCTGGCAACCGCTCACCCTCGCCGTGTTTATTGACCAAAACGGCAATGTCATTCCAATCAACACCCCGCCGTTTCTCAGCCCGGAATGGGGCAACGTCACCCCATACTCGCTCAAGGAGGAAGACAAAACAGTTTATTTCAGGGATGGTCACCAGTACAATGTCTATCACGACCCCGGTCCGTTTCCTGCTCTCGACACGGCAAACGGCGGCGCCATGTCGGACGAGTTTATCTGGAATTTTTCGCTCGTCAGCGCCTGGTCGAGCCACCTCGACCCTGCCGACGGTGTGCAGTGGGACATTTCGCCCGCCAGCATCGGCAACATCCAAAACTACCCGCAAACGCTGGCGGACTTACACACTTTTTATGATTTCGAAAATGGCGGCACCCCCAGCCCTGGTTGGGATTTGAATCCAAAAACAGGCTTGCCCTACGAGCCGCAAATCGTGCCGAGAGGCGACTATGCAAGGGTGCTGGCTGAGTTTTGGGCAGACGGTCCGAACTCGGAAACCCCGCCGGGTCACTGGTTCACCATCCTCAACTACGTGACCGACCAGCCGCTGTTCGAGTACCGCTGGCATGGGCAAGGTCCCTTACTTGACACCTTGGAATTCGACGTGAAAGCTTACATGACGCTGGGCGGAACCATGCACGATGTAGCGGTGAGTGTTTGGGGCGCAAAAGGCTGGTACGACGGGGTGCGACCTGTGTCAGCCATTCGCTACATGGCTGAAAAAGGGCAAAGCTCCGACCCTGGGTTGCCGAACTATCACCCGGCAGGTTTCAAGTTGATTCCTGGCTTTATCGAGCAGGTTCAAATGGGAGACCCACTCGCCGGGGCGAACAATTTGAACGTCGGGGAAATCAAAATCAAAGCCTGGAAAGGTCCCAACTTCATCATTGACCCGGCGTCAGACGTGGCGGGCGTGGATTGGATTTTGGCAAAAAACTGGTGGCCCTACCAGCGACCTACCTTTGTCACCCCGCCTTTCGGAGGCTATATTTCCGGGCACTCGACTTACTCCAGCGCCGCTGCCGCAACCATGACGGCGTTGACGGGCGACCCCTATTTTCCGGGCGGCATGGGCGTGTTTCCCGCTCCGCAAAATCAATATCTCGTTTTCGAAGATGGTCCCAGCGTGAACCTGACTTTGCAATGGGCAACTTACAAGGATGCCTCCGACCAGTGTAGTTTGTCGCGCATTTGGGGCGGCATTCACCCGCCGATGGATGACATACCGGGCAGGTACATCGGCGATGACATCAGCCAGGAGGCTTTCGCTTTTTCCGAAGAACTGTTTTACAACGATGCTGACAACGATGGTTTTTACAGCTACAATGATTGCAACGACTTCGATGCTTCGGTCAATCCTCTTGCTGCTGAACTCTGCGATGGCTTGGACAACAACTGCAACGGTTTGGCTGACGACGGGCTGACGATGAATACCTATTTCGCCGACGGCGACAACGATGGTTTTGGCATCGGGTCGGTTTCCACCAATTCCTGCGAAGCGACAGCGCCGGCAGGCTACTCCGATAATAGTGCGGATTGCGACGACACCAACGCCAGCGTGAACCCTGCTGCTGCAGAAATTTGCGACGACGCCGACAACAACTGCAATGCGCAAACCGACGAAGGGCTGCCCGTCAATACCTATTTCGAAGATGGCGATGGCGACGGCTTCGGCTATGCTACTGCCGCATTGAACACTTGCTTAGCAAGCCCGCCCGCAGGCTATGTCGCCAGCGGCGAAGACTGCAACGACGGCGACGCTGCTATCAACCCGAATGCTTCGGAAATCTGCGACGGCATTGACCAAAACTGCAACACGCTGACGGACGAAGGCTTGCCGCTCAATGATTATTATCCTGACAACGACGGCGACAGTTTCGGCAATCCGAACATCACCAATTCCACCTGCGAAGCCACGCCGCCTGCCGGTTTCGTCGCCAACGACGAGGACTGCGACGACGGCGACCCTGCCGTCAACCCAGCCGCACCGGAAGTCTGCGACGACCTCGACAACAACTGCAATATTGACGTGGACGAAGGTTTGCCCACCACCACGTACTACTTCGATGGCGACGGCGACGGCTATGGCGACACCTTGTCTTTCTTAGTCTCTTGCGAAACCGCCGCTCCCAGCGACTACGTTGCCACTGGCGGCGACTGCGACGACTCGGAGGCAACGGTTTTCCCTGGCAACCCTGAGATTTTCGATGGCTTGGACAACAACTGCGATGGCAACATCAACGAAGGATTGGCAACAGGCGAGGCAACGGAAAAGCCCTGGAAAATTTTCCCCAACCCGTCCAGCGACGTGCTGAATATTGCCTACCAGTTTTCCGGCGAGCTGACGGTTCAGATTTTCCGGGCGGATGGCAGGCTGCTGCGCTCAGCGGAATTGAGCTTTGCCAATGATGCCGCCGTGCTGACTTTGAATGAAGAGGTGCAAGGCGTCTATTTGCTCATTGCCACCGACGAGCAAGGCAAGCGGCATTTCGTGGAAAGAATCGTCAAGATTTGAGGTATGAAGTATGAGGTGTGAGGTATGAAAAAGCCCCGGTTGAAATTTCAACCGGGGCTTTTTTTTTCGAAGCAGTTAACCTTTTTCTACCGTTGCGATTGTAGGAAATGGATGCGCCCCTCCTGATTTTTTTTACTTCAAAATTTCGGCTCATGTGGCGTCTGAGTGAAACATCTGTCTGCAAGTCTGCAAGTCGCTTTGT
>CAZHLB010000736.1:0-3800 GCA_964533005.1 uncultured Saprospiraceae bacterium | reverse complement strand
GCGAAGATGACAAAAGCGACTTGGAGACGCAGGGAGCCAGACGTGCTAAACAGTTGTGAAAAGAGACGCTCCGAAAAGCAACTCTCAGGTTGTAATTTTTATCGGATAAAAATCTTCTCTGTCATTTGCCAGCCAGCGTCTTCGCTGCTGATTTTCAGCAAATACATCCCTGCCGGAAGCCCTTCAGCCCGAAATGTATGGCTGAATTTGCCGCCACTCGCCTCTTCCTTTTCCTCCCGAACCAACCTGCCCAAACCATCTACCAGCGTCAGCCGCACCTGCTGCGCTGCGCTAAAATTGCCTTCCACCGTGAAGTTGCCGTTCGCCGGGTTCGGAAAAACAAGTACGCTTTGAACCTGACTCGCTTCCTGCGCCCCCGACGGGAGTACGCCGTTAGCAAAAGCATAGTCGCCCGGCAACAACGTGTCGATGATGATGTAGTTGACCAGTATGTTTTTTTTGTAAAAAGGATATTCCGTCCAGGAAGCTGCCGGGTTGGATTTCCAGACCAAAATCAGGCTGTCCTCGGTGTTGCCAATCAGGTCGTAGTCAAGGGCATCGGGTTGCCCGCCTTGATAGCGCAACTGCCCTTTTGCTTTGAAACCGGGCGGGAAAATGCCACCGTAACGCCAGTAGTGCGTGCTGGAAAGTTGAATTTGGTAAGGATTGTCCGTCAGTGGGTCGGGCGCTCCGAGGTAGTGAATGAAGCTGACCATTGCCGAATCAGGTGCAGTCACAACGTCGTAGTCGCTCACGTTGGCATATTCGATGGGGACGTCGCCGGTCTGATTGACGGTGCGTCGATCCTGCATTCTGGCGAGGTTGAGTTTGTTTCTGTCGTTCAAAACCTGCCAGACGGGTTGGAAAGGCACGTTCACCGTTGCCACTGAGTACTCGCCGGAAGCCATGAAAGTGGCGTGGTGCGCCTGCCGGTTTTCATCGTAAAAGGTGATTTCCAGCGGCACCTGCTCGTGAAAATAGGGCGCATGATGCAGCTTTTGCTGCACAAAAATAGTGGCTGCCCAGCCGTTGCCGCTCGGCGAATAATGCACGGAATCCAACTCGAACAAGGCAAATCCAGGGTTGAAAATCCAGGCATTGAAGTAGGGATTCATGTCAACTCCGGTCTCAGCGGTCAGTTTATCCCGGAACAATTCTGCGTCAACTGACTGATATTGAAAGTCTTGCAAAATGGCTCGCATCCCTTTCGTAAAAAGCGAATCACCGAGGTAGCCCCGCAGGTTGTGCATCACGGAAGCACCTTTATTATAAGTGTGTGTGCCGTAAGTGTGCTCGTAGGGAATGCCCGACAGGGGCCAATAACCGTCGTCCTCCTTGTGCGCCGAACCGAGGACGTAGTTGTGATTTTCCTTCACCTGGTCGTCGAAAGCCTGCCTGCCTTTTGAAAATTCGGTGAACAGGTGAGCGCCGTACTCGGCATTTCCTTCCTTAATCCACATGTCGGAAGGGCAGGAAAGCGTGGTGATGTTGCCCCACCAGTGGTGCGCCAGTTCGTGCGCCATGAGCCGGTCGTTGGCAAAAGTTTGCCCGTTGGGAATGACAAAATCGGGGAAAGCAATGAGCGTGGAATGCTCCATCGCCCCGGCGGTGGTCGAAACGTAGCCGACTTGCCCCCAGATGTATGGGTTGTACCAAGCCTCCAGCGCATCAATGGCGTCGCCCAGGTTTGTGAAAGTTTCAGTCATGTTTGCCGATTCCGCCTGCTTGCAAACCAGCAAAATCGGGCGCTCGCCGTAGGCGCCGAGGTGCGTTTGATGGATTTCAACGTAAGCCGAAGTAGCCGAGCCAACCAGATAGGTGGGCAGCGGTTGCGCCATGCGATACTGCCGCAAAATCGAGCCGCCGCCGAGGTCAATCTGACCGAGAAAATTGCCAATGGCGTAGCCTTTCCTGCCGCCGTTCGACAAAATATTGATGTCGTAAGTCGCCCGCTCCACGAAGTTGTCGAAGCAAGGATGCCAGCTTCTGCCGAAGTTGTACGGCACACTCGACAAGCCGATGCCGAGGTTGTAGCCGATGTTGTTCTCGAACACGAAACCGCCGAAACCACTGGCATCAGCTCCCGGCTTGCCATGATAATGCACGATGACTTCCATCGTGTCGCCCACGTTCACCGGGGCGGGCAGGTGGACATTCAGCAGTTGATGGTCGTAGTCAAAAACGAGCAAGTTGCCCTGCCAGCGCACCGAGTCCACGAACATCAAATTGTTGGGAGCGGTCGAGCCGCCCAGGTCGAGCGGCAACGCTTCGATGCCGTTTTGCTTGGCAGTGAAGCTGATTTCGCAAGTGGCGGTGAGTGTTCCCCAGGTGGTCAGGTCGAGTGTGATGGCATAGTTGAGGATGTCGAGGCTGTCGCTGCGAGCGTTGCTGCCGCAGACGACGCTGCGCCCGGCATCGTCGAGGTGCGGCAATTGGTACTTGTTTTTGGCGTAGCGACAGCCGTGAAAACGGTGGTCGTCGAGCGGTTGGGCGGTTGAAATTTGCCAGAGGAGGCAGGTGAAAAGGAGGCAAGAAAAGCGTAGGAGTGCGGTCATGTTTAAGCTTTTAGCAAGTTGAAAGTCAGTCGTTTATCAGAGGTGGATGCTCGCCGGAGGCGACGGTCAGCCGCCTCATGTTTCGCAAACCCTCCCGGTTCAATTTCAAAAGTTTAATGGTTGCTCTGCCGCTCGGCGTCAATCCAATCATTTCAAGGAAATCTTCGCTCCAGGCAAAGAGGTCAGTCCATTTATCTTTTCGAGGATGGTAAAGCGGGACGATTTCTTTGGTTACCGGGTCGAGCGCAGCGATTTTATCACCTTTGTTGTTGTTGTCGCCGCCGCAGGAAAGCGCCAGGTTTTCAGGGTCATCGTCGCCGCCTTCCTTTTCTGAAATGATGTGGTCGATGTTGAAAGGATGAATGGCATTGCGCATCCAGCTTTGACAATACTCACAGCGTCCGCCAGCTCTTTCAATCACCAATTTTCTGAGGGATGCGGGAAGGCGTTTGCCAGGCATGAGGCGCAGGCGTTTTTATCCCAAGTTGCATCCGCAATTTCTCCAAAGACACCTTGCGCAGGCGGGAAAGGTCAATCAAATAGCTGAGAAATTCTGCCTCTTTCGCTTCAATAAAATCTATCAATTTGTCCAGGTCAGTTTGTTCTTCGAGCGTCAAGCCAGTTGTTTTTTGCTTGGTTTTCAAGGCGTTGTACTTTTCTAAAGCTATCGTTGGAATGCCCTTGTTTATTTTTTCAAGCAATTCAGTTTCCCTTTTCGACAAGTGCGGTGATTTGCGGCGAGCCACCAACTCATTCACGCTTTGTGCAAAGGATTCCAGCATAGGCATTTCCCATTTTGCCAATCCTTCCAGCAAGGCTTGGGCTTCCTTTTGATTTTGAAATTGAACGGCTACAGTTGGCATGGGCAATTTTTTTTTCAAAATTAGGACGCCTTTCCGTGCGGCAAAAAATTTCCCCAGCAATTTTTCAAGTTCCCAAAAAACGAAGCGGTTCGGGCGAGCACCACCCGAACCGCTTCGTTTTGAAAATGAGCAGGCTCCAAACGCTCACTTCGGCAGCAACACCTTGTCAATCACGTAAACCATCCCGTTCGAGGCTTTCACCGCACCCAAAATGGTGGCATCGTTAATCATGGTTTTGCCGTTTTTTTTGGTGATGGTTGTCTTGCCGCCATTTGCCATGCCGAGGGTCTGACCATCCTGCAAGGCAAGTTCTGAAAACGCCGAAGTCGTCACGTGGTATTTCAAAATGCCACCGAGGTCGGCTTTCTTTTCAGGCTTCAGC
>CAZHLB010000735.1:0-3806 GCA_964533005.1 uncultured Saprospiraceae bacterium | reverse complement strand
TTTTTGGGTGTCGGTCCCTCCCCCCCCCCCACCCACCAAATCTCCAAATCACCAAATCACCAAAAAAAAAGAGGCAGCGCAAACGCACTACCTCAGCCCTAACCAAATAAAACCAAATTATTTATCTTGATTGGAACGAACCGAAAAGCCCGTTCTCTTTAAAAATCAACTTTGTGTAATTATGCCGCTAAGGTACGGGCAGGCTTCCCGGTCTGTCAACAGCTTTTTCCAAATTTTTACGGCGTCCAAGTTGCCGGACTCAGCCATTGCCTTTTGTATTGTACCGAAAAAGGCAGGCTCCGGCGGCTGGCGATAAAAAAAATCCTGCATGGCTTCTTTTGACAAAACAGCTTTTAAATCAGGCATTTTTTCCCTCACCGAAGGCTTTTGCCTGCACCGGACTTTCCTTCCGCCGCCAATCGCCGCTCCCGGCGAAGCGAAAAACACCTTTTTACGACGGTTAACCTTGCTAACCTTTTTTCTTAGTGTGTTTGCGACTTTTAGCGCCCAAGCGCAAAAATCGGAATCGGAAGCAGACGCCCTTTTCATCCGCCGCATCCACGACGTGGCTTTGACGCAAGGCAAATGCCACGACTGGCTACATTTTTTATGCAAAAAAATTGGGCATCGCCTGAGCGGTTCGCCGCAGGCGGCGGCGGCTGTCGAATTCACCCGGCAGATGCTCGATACGATGGGGTTGGACTCGGTTTGGCTACAACCCGTCATGGTTCCGCACTGGGTCAGGGGCGGCCGGGAAATTGTGCGCATCACGCAATCGGCAATGGGAACGGTGGAATTGAAAGCCCTGGCGCTTGGCAATTCCGTCGGCACGGGCGAGGACGGCATCGCTGCCGAAGTGGTCGAAGTGCACAATTTCGAGGAGCTTGAAAAATTGGGCAAGAAAGCTGTGGAAGGCAAAATCGTTTTCTTTAACCGCCCCTTCGACGCCACTCAAATCAGCACTTTTTCAGCCTACGGCGGAGCGGTTGACCAACGAGCCTACGGCGCTTCCGAGGCGGCAAAACTGGGCGCTGTTGCTGCGCTCGTGCGCTCGATGGCGTCCAGCTTGGACGACGTGCCGCACACGGGCGGCTTGGCTTACAAAGACGGCGTCCCGAAAATCCCTGCCGCTGCCATTTCCACCAACGATGCAGAATTATTGAGCCGAGTATTGCGCCAAGGTTCGGTGCGGGTCTATCTGCGCACGACCTGTCAGTTTTTTCCCGACAAACTTTCCTACAACGTCATCGGCGAAATCAAGGGCAGCGAGCGACCGGAGGAAATCATCCTCGTCGGCGGTCACCTCGATTCGTGGGACGTGGGCGAGGGCGCTCACGACGATGGCGCTGGCTGCGTGCAAAGCATGGACGTGCTGCAAATCTTCAAGCGTCTTGGCTACAAACCCAAGCGCACCCTTCGCTGCGTCCTTTTTATGAATGAAGAAAATGGCTTGAAAGGAGGCGTGACATACGCCGACGAAGCCAAGCGCAAAGGCGAGTTTAACCTCGCCGCCATCGAGAGCGACGCAGGCGGCTTCACGCCGAGAGGCTTCGGAATGGATGCCGAGACGGACGTGTTTCAGGCTCGTTTTCCAAAAACCCAGCCCTGGCTCGACTTGCTGCAACCTTACAATTTGTACCTGAAAAAAGGCGGCGGCGGCGCTGACATCTCGCCGCTGAAAAGCCAAAAAACCTTGCTCATCGGCTTCCAACCAGACTCGCAGCGGTACTTTGATTTTCACCACACGGAGGCGGATGTGTTCGAGGCGGTTCACAAGCGGGAGCTCGAATTGGGAGCGGCGGCGATGGCGAGTTTGGTGTTTTTGATTGATAAGTATGGGCTTTAGTGGCGGGCTGAAAATGTTGCCGGGAGATTTCCGAAATCTCCCGGCAGCATTTCGCAACCGAGTTTTACTTTTGAAAAAAATTCAACTGCCATGCAGCAAACCATCACCGTGCAAGTTTTAAACGAAAAAGCCCTGCCCCTGCTTAGGCAGATGGAGCGAGACAAAGTGGTCAAACTCGTGCGCCCGCCAAAGCCAAATAGAAAAATTGCCGAGCAATTCGAGGCTTTGTTTCAGCAGTGGAAAGACGAGACTAAATATTCTTCCAGCGGTTCCGAAATCACAAATCATCCTGCCTACAAAAGCATCATCGCCCTGGGAGAAGCCGTGGTGCCTTTCATTTTGATAAAGCTCAAGGAAGACCCGCAACATATTTTTTATGCCCTTTTCAAAATCACCGGCGAGAACCCAATTCAGCCACAACATGCAGGCAGACTCTCCAAAATGACGGAAGACTGGCTGAAGTGGGGCGTTGAAAATGGCTATATCAGTGAATGAAACGAGAACTGCTTTCGCCGCCTGACTTTCCCAATTCAAAGGCTTCACCTTTTGAGATTACCAGCCCTGCATCGGGTGAGTACAACTGCATTGCCTGGGCTTTGGAGGTGACGGACGGTTTTTATTGGCCCCGCCGGGGGCGTGAATTTCGTTGGCTTCGCTTCGTCCCAAAGGAAGAAACGCTGGCAGTTTTTCAAAAGCTATTCGAGAAGGCAGGCTATGAAGTTTGTGAGCATGGCGAGTTGGAGGCGCATTTTCAGAAAGTGGCAATTTTTGAAAAAAATGGCTCGCCCACACATGCTGCCCGCCAACTTCCCGACGGGAATTGGACGAGCAAATTAGGCGCTCACGAGGATGTGAAACATACCCTCGCTGCCATGAATGGCGGGCGATACGGCGACGTAGCATTGTTCCTGAAAAGGAAAATTTGACTTGATTACCTACTCAGCCCGTCTGATATTCCACACCAACGACGCCGCCCCCAGCAGCGCCGAATCATTCTCACCCAGCGCCGAAGGCAGCACCTTGATTTTGCCCTTGTGAAACGCAAGGCAATGATTTTCAAGACTTTCAATCGTCGGTTGAAAAAGCAAATCGCCTGCCGACGCCAGCCCGCCCGCCAGGAAAATAGCTTCCGGGTCGAACCACGCCGCCATGTCTGCCAGCGCCCGACCGAGGATTTTCCCGGTGAAATTAAATGCTTCTACCGCCAGCCGATCGCCCTGCCGGGCTGCCTCGAAAATGGCTTTCGCTGACATCGCTTCAAAATTCAGGCTGCGCAAACGGCTGCTCGTCAGTGTGTTGGCAATCAATTCAAAGACAGTGCGCTTCAAGCCGGTGGCGGAAACGTACGTTTCCAAACACCCTCGTCGCCCGCAGCCGCAAGCCCTGCCCGTCGGTTCGACACAAACGTGACCTGCCTCGCCACCGTGTCCATGCTCCCCGCCGAGCAAATTCCCGTCGCTGACGATGCCGCCGCCCAAGCCCGTGCCAAGTGTGAGCAGGATGAAATTTTTCATGCCTTGCGCAGCGCCGTAGGTTAGCTCGCCGAGCGTGGAAGCATTGGTGTCTTTGACCAAAAAAGCGGGCAAGCCGAACTGGTCTTTCACCGTTTTCACGAACTCGACTTTTGCCGAAAACGGCAGGTTGGCGGCATTTTCAATCGTGCCTTCCCGCTCGTTGACGGACGGTGCGCCTGCGCCGATGCCTGCAAGGTGAAACTCACCGGCTTCCCTGTTCATCAGTTCAGACATGGCGAAAAAGAGGCTGCGAAAAAAGGTGTGCTCGTCCTTTTGGTCGGCAGTGGAAATAGAGGTGCGGCGGTGAATTTTGCCTGCCGGGTCGGCGAGGGCAATTTTTGTGGTCGTGCCGCCGAGGTCAATGGCAAGTGCGAGTTCCATGTTTTTGGCAAAAGCTGACAGGTGGAAAAAGGGTTTTTTTATCGGAAAAAAATTAAATTTTTTTT
>CAZHLB010000734.1:0-3807 GCA_964533005.1 uncultured Saprospiraceae bacterium | reverse complement strand
GCCTTCGTAACTCTCCAAGTTGAACCATCACCCATTTCCATTTGTACTTTTGCCGCACAAAAAATCAAAGAATGGCTGAATGGCTTCCGAGCCATTCAGCCATTTAACCATCCAGCCATTTCAACAAATCATGAGCAAAAAAGGAAGAGTCCTGGTAGCGATGAGCGGCGGCATTGACAGCACCGTCACGGCGATGCTCCTGCACGAGCAGGGCTACGAAGTGGTCGGCATCACAATGAAAACCTGGGACTACGCCACCAGCGGTGGCTCCAAAAAAGAAACCGGTTGCTGCAGCCTCGACTCCATCAACGACGCCCGGAAAGTGGCGGTGGACATGGGCTTTCATCATTTCATCGTGGACATCCGGGAGGAATTTGGCGACTACGTGATTGACAATTTCGTGGACGAATACCTCGCCGGTCGCACTCCAAATCCCTGTGTTCTCTGCAATACGCACATCAAATGGAGCGCCCTGCTCAAACGTGCCGACTTGCTCGACTGCGAATTCATCGCCACCGGTCACTATGCCATTATCAATGAACTCGAAGGCAGAAAATTCATCACCCGTTCGGCGGACAGGCAAAAAGACCAGAGCTACGTGCTTTGGGGTCTGAGCCAGGAATGCCTCGAACGGAGCCGTTTCCCGCTCGGCGCTTTCACCAAACCGCAGGTGCGCCAGATGGCTTTCGAGCGTGGCTACGCCGAACTTTCCAAAAAAAGCGAGAGCTATGAAATCTGCTTCGTGCCCGACAACGACTACCGGGGTTTCCTGAAACGCCGGGTCGAAGGGCTGGAAGAAAAAGTGGCGGGCGGTAATTTCATCAACTCGAAAGGCGAAGTGCTTGGCTCGCATGAAGGTTACCCATTTTACACCATCGGGCAGCGAAAAGGCTTGGGCAAGGCATTCGGCAAGCCGATGTTCGTCACCGAAATTCGCCCGGAAACAAACACCGTCGTGCTTGGCGAGGAAGATGATTTGATTCGCAACACGATGAAAGTCGGGCAGGTGAATTGGATGAAATACGCCCAAATCCCCGACGGTTTGGAGGCGGTGACCAAAGTTCGTTACCGGGACGGCGGCACTTTCAGTGAGTTGCACGACCGGGGCAGCCACGTCGAAGTTTCGTTTCTGGCAAATGTCAAAGGCATTGCCCCAGGTCAGTCCGCTGTGTTTTACGAAGGCGACGATATCATTGGCGGGGGCATGATTTATGGCTGACTTGAAGCTATCTCAACTATTCAACCATTTTGATAACGAGAACTTAACCTTCTTCGCCCGTTTTCTTGACCTGCATCAACGCTGCGCCGTTTTCCGCCCGCCTACCTTTGCGACGCAATTTTTCTCAACAACATTTCCTAACTTCTTAAAGTACTGCATTTTATGAAAAGCAAAATCAGTTTTCTCTTCGCCGCCATGATTGCGGCAACTGCATTCCTCGGCTCGGCTTTCACGCCTGCTCCGACCGTCGCAAACGTTGACGTGAAAAGCAGCGTCGTCACCTGGAAAGGTTACAAAGTCACCGGCGAGCACGCTGGCACGGTGAACGTGAAAAGCGGCAAGCTGGAATTCAACAACGGCGTGTTGACCGGCGGCTCCTTCGAGATTGACATGAATACCATCAAAACCACCGACTTGCAAGGCGAGTGGGCTGCAAAACTGGATGGTCATCTGAAAAACGACGATTTCTTCGGCGTGACGAAGTACCCGACGGCGAAATTGGTTATCACCAAAGTCGTGTCCAAAGGCAAACCCGGCGCTTACAAAGTCACCGGCAACCTGACCATCAAAGCGGCTACGAAAGAAATCAAATTCGACACCCAACTTACCGAAGCAGGCAACCAGGTGACCGCCGAAAGCGCCATCCGCCTCGACCGCACCGACTTCGACGTGAAATACGGCTCCGGCAGCTTCTTCGACGGCTTGGGCGACAAGACCATTTACGATGAGTTCGACCTGAATGTGAAATTGGTCGCTACGAAGTAAGACTTACGAGTATTATCTCTGTATTTAGTTTTGGACAAAGGGGAGCGTCTTCACGATGCTCCCCTTTGTTTTTTATTTTCTTTGAGCAAGCTGCCGCAATGCCGCCAATTCCCTCTGTTTGGTGAAAATTTCCGCCGCCGGGATGCCAAAATACGTCTTCCCGCCTTCCAAATCCTTTGACACGCCGGACTTCGCCGCCACCATTGCCCCCTTTCCAATGCGTATTCCGTGCGCTATGCCTACTTGTCCGTTAAGTACGACGCCGTCTTCCAAAATGCACTTCCCGCCAATGCCAACCTGCCCGGCGATGAGGCAATTTTTTCCCAAAACTGCCCCGTGCCCCACGTGTACCTGGCAATCCAGTTTGCTGCCTGCGCCAATGACCGTGTCGCCGCTCACACCTTTATTAATAGTACAGCCAGCGCCGATTTCCACCTCATCCCCGATGATGACCCTGCCGCCGGAGCGCCATTTTTTGAAGCCTTCCGGTGATTTTTTGAAGTAAAAAGCATCCGTGCCGATGATTGCTCCTGCTTGAATATTGACGTTTTTGCCGAGTATAGTGTGGTCACCAATGAACACGTTTGCCTGCAAGTAGCAGCCTTCTCCGATAACTACTTGATTGCCAATTATTACACCTGGCTCGATGATGGCGGTGGGATGAATTTGAGCACTCTCACTCACTTGTGCCGTGAGCGGAAGGAAAGGGCGGTGTTCCCAAATCAGCGAATTGTATGCATCGAAAGGGTTGTCGCAAAGCAGCAAAGCCTTGCCCGGCGGGCAGTCCGTCTTTTCATTCAAAATGATAATGCTGGCAGGCGAGGCGAGCGACTTTTTGAAATACTTCGGTACGTCCACGAAGGTCACGTCGCCGTGCTCCACTTTGTGAATTTCATTGATACCGGTAGCGAGCAAGGAGTCGTCGCCGAGGAGGGTTGCGCCGATTTTTTCGGCAAGCAGGCGGACGGGGATGGGATGTGGAAACTTCATGGCGTTTGCAGCGCCCCACCTTTCCGAAAGTTTGAAACTTTCGGAAAGGTGCGACCTGGTTGATGGCAACCTTTCCGAAAGTTTGAAACTTTCGGAAAGGTGGATTCAATTTCAAACCAAGCCTTCATGCTCACCCAAAAACGCCAGCACCGCCATCGTAATCACGAAAATCCAAATCCCCACGTACAGCCAAGCAAACGGCTTGCGCCGTTCCAGCATTTCCGGGAAAAGGATGGGTTTGCCTGCAAACTTCCCTCTCGGCTTGTTTGGAAAAAAGAACGTTTTGTACGTCTCGATACTCGCAATTGTGAAGCCGATGGAGCACATGGCAATCACGGCAAAATTATCCGTCAGGTTGCCAGCGACCCAGGCGTAGAAATAAGCGATGCTCGGCGAGCGGAAAAATTTGAACGTTTCGAAGCCTTCCAGCGGCGCATCTTTCCACGCCCCGCCAAAAGCGGAAATCCATCCTCCGACGCTGAGAATCAACAAGATAACGTAAGGATTGAGCGTGAAAGCGCCTGCCTTCCAAGCCATCCAAGCCGAAATCACGCCCCACGCCACCAGCACAATTCCGCCAACGTAAAGCAAAGCGGAAACATACCGGGTGCTGCGGCTCGCCACCACCGTCCCCATCACGTGCAACTGCATCGGGATGAAATACTTGGATTGGTCTTCCGTGCGCAGGAAGGTTTTCCAGACTTCCAGGGTCAGCCTTTCAATCATGTAAGTCGAGCCCCAGAGCAGTAAAATGCCTTGGGCAGTGGTCACGTCCAGCCCGGTAAGTTGCCAGACGATGGGCCCGTAAATCGTGCCGATGATGGCGCTGCGGA
>CAZHLB010000733.1:0-3808 GCA_964533005.1 uncultured Saprospiraceae bacterium | reverse complement strand
GCCCGTGCCCATTCGGCACACGGGCGATGGTCGTTCAGCCTCAGTCCATGTCGTCGTCGTCCATTTTTTTGGTAGTCCTGCTCGACCCGGAGGTCTTGTTTGCCGTGGACTTGGAAGTGGTGGACTTGGCACCGCCGGTGCTCCTGGAAGAGGTGCTTGATTTACCCTTCGCAGTGCCTGAACTGGAGCGGCTGCTGCCTGTGGTTGTCTTCTTTTTTTCCGTTGGCATGATGTGAGAAATTTGGTTAGAAAATAAAAATTTCAATTTGGTAACGAGGCACTTGCGGCGATGTTCAAATCGGCTGCGATTCAAGCGAGGCAAGGGTTTGGCGATGCTTGAGCTTGATGAACACGGTAAATTCCACTTCCGTTTTTTCGGAAGAGCAAATGCAGGCAGAGTTCTAAACCCTGCCTGTGTTGTTCCAAATCTGAAATCATGTCAACCCTCCTGTCCGAAGAAAAGCTTCGCAAAAAACTGGTCTTCGTCAGCGACCAAGCCCCCGGTTTCCGGCGAAAGCGCAGTGGCAAAGGCTTTTCCTATTTCGATTCAAAAGGCTTGAAAATTCAAGACCCGGAAACCATCGCCCGCATTCGACAGCTCGTGATTCCGCCGCAGTGGAACGACGTGTGGATTTGCGCCAAGTCAAACGGGCATATCCAAGCAATTGGGCGGGACGCCAAAGGCAGAAAGCAGTACATCTATCACGCTGATTTTGTGGCGTTTCGGCAAAATTCCAAGTTTGAAAAGCTCGCCGATTTCGCCCGCAAGCTGCCGGAAATCCGAAGCGTGACCGACGAGCATTTGCGCCGCCGCAAATGGGATAAAGAAAAAGTGCTGGCGTTGGCAGTGCGCATCCTCGACGAGTCTGGCATTCGCATCGGCAACCGCAGCTACGCCAAAGAAAACGGCTCCATTGGCTTGACCACGCTCCGCCGAAAGCACCTGCTGTTGGAAGACGATGAAATGATTTTCTCTTTCACCGGGAAAAGCGGCTTGAAACATCGCATCCGGTTGGAAGACCCCCGGCTGGTCAGGCTGGTGCAAAAATGCTCGGAACTGCCTGGCTATGAGGTTTTTACTTACCTCGACGAAAGCGGAAAAAGTTGCCCGGTGGACAGTGAAGACGTGAATGAATATATCAGAAACATTGCCGGGGAGGAGTTTTCAAGCAAGGATTTTCGCACCTGGAACGGCACCTCTCTCACCGTTTTTCACTACCCGAACGCCAAAAAACTCATCGAAGAAGACCCTCGCAAGAAGTTGGAAAAGGTGCTGGTATGCCAGGTGGCGAATGATTTGGGCAACACGCCTGCGGTCTGCCGCAATTATTACATCCATCCGAAAGTGCTGAAAGCGGTGGTTGAGAATGCTATTCCGCCTTTTGAACTTAGCGAGCCGGGCGGCTCATTGGAGGTTTACGAGGAGGTTACTTTGAAAATATTGGAGGCATAAAATGAAATGCTTTGGAGAGAGGTGGTTTTGGGAAAAAATTGAAAATTTTCGGGATGAAACATCCCAAATTTTTTTCTCAAATCCACCTCTCTCTGAATGAGTTATGCAGCTTTTCCAACCATCTCTTTTTCCACGTCTAACAGGTGCGCAATTTTAGTTTTTGGCTTTATAATCAGCCGTAAAGACGGGTCGTACGTGAAGTAGCTCCAGACCCAGTTGATGAAGACAAAAACCCTGTTTTTGAAGCCAATCAACTGAAGCAGGTGAACGAACAACCAGGCGAACCATGCCAGCAAGCCATGAAATTTCAGGAAAGGCAAATCCACCACCGCCCGGTGTTTGCCGATGGTCGCCATCGAGCCTTTGTCTTTGTAGCTGAATGGCTGGGGTTCTTTGTCTTTGAGTTGGCGCTTAAAATTTTCCGCCAGGTTCGCCGCCTGCTGCATCGCAACCTGCGCCACCTGCGGGTGACCGTTGGGATATTTTTCTTCCGTCATCAGGCAGGCGTCGCCGACGGCGAAGATGTTTTCCAAGCCCTCCACTTGGTGAAAACGATTGACTTTCAGGCGTTTGCCTCGTGTGTAGGCGGTTTCGGGAATGCCGGGAAAGGTTAGTCCGACGACACCCGCCGCCCAGATTACCTTCTTGGCGGCGATGCGTTCCCCGTTTTTTGTAGTCAAAAATTCGCCATCGTAGTCGGTGACGAGGGTGTTCAATTTTACTTCGACTCCCAGTTCTGTTAGGTATTTGAGCGCCGCCTCGCCTGCCTGTTCCGACATTCCGTCGAGCAACCGGGAAGTGCCTTGGAGGAGGTGAATGTCAACTTCCCGGTTGTCCAGTTCCGGGTAATCTTTGGGGACGATGTTGTTTTTCAATTCTGCCAAAGCGCCCGCCACTTCCACGCCCGTAGGTCCCCCGCCCACAATCACGATGTCAACGAACTTCTGCCGTTCCTCGTAATTCGTGGTCACGAGGGCTTTTTCAAAGTCGTTCAGCAGGGTGTTTCGCAGGTAAAGCGCCTCGGAAACCGACTTCATAGGGATGACATTTTCCGCCAGTTTTTTATTGCCGAAGTAGTTGGTCTCGACGCCGGTAGCAATCACCAAATAGTCGTAGCGAAGCTCGCCGAGGGAAGTGACTACCCGGTGGTTTTCAGGCTCGATGGCTTCGACTTCGGTGATGCGGATGAAGACATTTTTATTGCGTTGGAAAATCTTGCGGAGCGGGTAGGCAATCGAACTTGGCTCCAAACCGGCGGTGGCGACCTGGTAAAACAGCGGCTGGAATTGGTGGTAGTTGAGTTTGTCCAGCAGCACGATTTGATAATTCAGATGCTGGATTTTGCGGGCGAGGGTCAGCCCTGCGAAGCCGCCGCCGATGATGACGATGCGTTTTTGGGCTGTTTTCGGAATGTTGATGCGCATGGCGTTGGAAGTTTTCAAGCAAAACGCAGCGCTAGGAGGGAGGTTTTTAAAAAGCCGGAAACGGAAGCAGAGAGAGGTATTTTTGAGATTTTTTTTTGCAAAAATTTTCTCAAAAACACCTCTCTCTCAACGATTTATCTGCCATCGAGCAGGTTGCCCAAGCCACCGAGCACACTGCCTTCTTCCTTGCGACCGCCGACGCTGCCGTACCTCAAAATTTTATCAGCCAGGCGGCTGATGGGCAGCGATTGCAACCAAACGTGACCGGGTCCCCGCAATGTTGCAAAGAACAATCCCTCCCCGCCGAAGATGGTATTCTTGATGCCTCCGACGAACTCGATGTCGAAATCCACCGTCGAAGTATAAGCAACTACGCAACCGGTGTCCACCCGCAACAACTCGCCTGGGCGCAGTTCTCTTTCAACGACCATGCCCCCTGCGTGAACGAAAGCCATGCCGTCGCCTTCCAGCTTTTGCATGATGAAACCTTCGCCGCCGAACAAGCCAGAGCCAAGCTTCCGCTGCAATTCAATGCCTACCGCCACGCCTTTTGCGGCGCAGAGGAAAGCGTCTTTTTGGCAAACGACCCTGCCGTTGAGCCTCGTCAGGTCGAGCGGAATGATTTTGCCAGAATACGGAGCGGCAAAACTCACCCTTCGTTTTCCCCCGCCAACGTTGGTGAAGGCAGTCATGAAAAGGCTTTCGCCGGTGAGCAAGCGCTTTCCGGCGCTGAGAAATTTACCGAGCATCCCGCCGCCTTGCTGCTGTGAGCCGTCGCCGAAAATGGTCGCCATCTGGATGCCGTCGTCCATCATCATGAAGCCGCCGCTTTCGGCGATGACGGTTTCCTGAGGGTCAAGTTCGATTTCGACGAATTGCATCTCCTCGCCGTAGAGTTTGTAATCAATCTCGTGATTTTGCATTTGGTGAA
>CAZHLB010000732.1:0-3815 GCA_964533005.1 uncultured Saprospiraceae bacterium | reverse complement strand
TAATGATGGAATAGTAGAGGGGGCGAGGATTTTTAATTATGAAGAAATAAACCCGTGTTGTAGCACAGACCCCATTCCTGTTGAAGTATCCCGTCCGGCGTCTTGTTGGCTGAAGCTTTCCATTTCAGACGCCGACGCAGCCGGTGTCGACCAATTTTTCTGGACTACCATTCCCACCGCAACCATACTTCCACAAAATGCCAATGCCTCGGTGGTGTGGGTCAATTTGTACAATGTCAACGCCGACTATCTTGTATTCTGCGTAGCCGGGCTTGATGAAAACGGCATACTGAAAGTGGGGCAAGGCACGGTTTCGCCATTGAACAATGAGGGTTGCCGCGACAAGTCGCTTATCATTTCCCCTATCCCGAATCCCGTGCAAAGGAGCGAAATGCTGAACGTTTTATTAAGTGGCGACGCCATGGATGAAATCCAGCAAAACAACACGCCGCTGACTTTGAATATTATCCGAAATTCGGACGGCAACCTTGTTCACACTTTTGAAACAACACAGACAAACAACACCGTCGATGTGTCGAATTTCCAATCTGGCATGCATTGGATTGTCACCGACTACGGCGGTCTCGACTATTCGACCAGTTTTATTGTGAGTGACCAATAAGCTTACCATACAGTTCAAATCCCATATTAACCAGCAAACTTTTTAAATAAACGGTCATGAAAATCAAATCCATTTTCTTCGCTTGCCTGCTGGCTTTCTCTCTTTGCTCTTATTGCCAACCCTGCCTTTCTGGCGGTATTGATATCAGCAATCAGTCGCAGATTGACGATTTCCCCACTAACTTTCCTGCCTGCACCCAAATTTTAGGCGACGTTAAAATCACGGGTATCAACATTTCCAACCTGGACGGTTTGTCTAATCTGACTTCAATTGGCGGAACTCTTACAATTCATGGAACCCCTATTCAAACTGACTTGAGTGCCTTGAACAACCTTGACAGTGTAGGCGGTGACATACTCATTGCAAGCAACAATAGCTTGCCAAGCCTCAACGGTTTAAACAATTTGACACAGGCAAAAGGACATGTCATCATTAGCAATAACGGTGCTTTGGTTAGCTTGGATGGTTTCGCAAAACTTATCGTAAGCAAAACTTTTCAGATTATATACAACCCCCTGTTGGAAAGCCTCGGCTCACAAGGCATGCTGGAAAACATAACACCCGACGGAGAGTTGTTTATCTACAAAAACCCAAAACTAACCAGCCTGGCGGGCTTGCAAAATCTCACCCAGGTGGAAGGCGACATCACGATTTCCGACAACGAAAGTTTGACCAGTTTGGATAGTTTGATTCATTTGACCTCAGTTAGTAAAGTTTTTACCATTACCTCGAACCCTGCTTTGACGAATTTAAGCGGGCTGAACAACCTTACTTCTGTTGGTTATCTGGAAATACTTTCAAATGATTCATTAGCAAGTCTCAATCACCTGTCTAAGCTGGAAGAAGCTAAAACATTTTCGATAAGAGAAAACCCTATGCTTGTGAATTTGGAGGGTTTATCTAATCTCCATAGCATATCTGAAAGATTCGAGATTTGGCAAAATGCCTATTTGGAAAAAATAGGCGCAATGAACTTTCCAGATACTTTTTGGGGGCACATATCAATTATTGGCAATCCAAAATTGACCAGTCTCGAAGCATTTAATAATCTTAGCTTTATTAATAAAGGCATCACTGTTTACAACAATGAATCCCTTACCAATTTGGCTGGATTAAAAAACCTCCGAAAATCAGGTGGCTTGGGGATTGGCGGCAGTCCTCTACTTGAAAATCTGTTTGATTTAAACCAACTTGATTCTATTATTGGAGGAGCAAGAGTTGAGTTGAGTTTTAATCCTTCGCTTACAAGCCTATCCGGCTTGGAAAATCTTCGTTTTATTAGTGGAGATTTGTGGATTTATGATAATCCTGTTTTGTCAAGCCTCTCCGGCTTGGAAAACCTCCACCACCTTAGAAAACTGGAAATCAAAAATAACCCATTTCTTACCAACCTGAGCGCCATAGACAGCGTCGAGTTCGCCGCCGAGTTAGACGGCTATTGGATACAAATTGAATCTAACCCTTTGCTCTCTTTTTGCGGCGCTCAAAGTATTTGTAACCGGATGGCAATCCATTGGGGCTGGACGATTTTCTCCGACAATGCGGAAGGCTGCAACAGCCAGGGCCAGGTGCTTGAAAGTTGCGGCTTGTCCTACACGGATGACAAGATAGAGGAAGCTGAAATAAGGATTTACCCGAATCCCACCTCCGGCGTCTTCGTGGTGGAACTCGAAACACCCAAGCGCTTTAAAGCCCAAGTATTGGATGGCATGGGACGCCTCGTCGAAGCGGTGGAGCTATTCGGCGGCGGGGTCGTGGATTTGTCGGGAGAGCCGGAAGGGGTGTATTTCGTTCGCTTGCTTTTCGACGAGCAGATGGTCGTCCGGAAAATTGTAAAAATTTAAGCGATTGAACTCGTACCTGCCACCAACCAAAGATGCCTTTGCTTTTTTCAGCAGGAAATTTTTTTCAAACCTCGCTACCTACTTTACCCTTGCCGCTCTACATTTGCGGGCGTTTTTTGAAAACCCCTGCATTTTGCAGTCAAAGCGACCCTGATAGGGGGCGTTTTCGCACCGAGACAAGGTGCTTTTTTATTCTTGTTGATAAGGTTTATTGGTTGAAAGTATTGATAAACACATAAACCTCATCAACTCCATAAACAAGGAATTTTAAGATGCCAACCATCAATCAACTTATTCGGAAAGGCAGAGAGAAAGTGGTCGTTGCCAGCAAATCGAGAGCCTTGGGCGCTTGCCCGCAACGGCGGGGCGTTTGCACCCGTGTTTACCCCACCACGCCTAAGCAGCCCAATTCTGCCCTGCGGAAAGTTGCCAAAGTGCGCCTGACCAATCAAATCGAAATCATCGCCTACATCCCCGGTGAAGGGCACAATCTCCAGGAGCACTCCATCGTGCTGGTGCGGGGCGGCAGGGTGAAAGACTTGCCCGGTGTGCGCTACACCATCGTTCGGGGTGCTCTCGATACGGCAGGTGTGAACAACCGCAAAAAGAGCCGCAGCCAATACGGAACCAAGCGTCCGAAGCCAGGTCAAGTGGCAGCACCGGCAAAGGGCGGCGCTAAAAAGAAGTAAAAAGTAGAAAGGCAAAAGGCAAAAGTGGGTAACCGCTTCGCTCGGTAGCCTGACTCAATAATTCAATAATTCAGTAACTCAATAACTTAAGATATGCGGAAGCATAAGCCGAAGCCAAGAATTCTGATTCCAGACCCGCGTTACAGCGACCCGCTTGTGACGCAATTTGTCAACAACATGATGTTGCAAGGCAAGAAGTCCACTGCATTCGGGTTGTTTTACGATGCCCTCATGTTGGTCAAAGAGCGCACCAAGCAAGATGAATATCAAGTTTGGCGCAGGGCGTTGAACAACACCATGCCCCAGGTCGAAGTGAAAGCTCGCAGAATTGGCGGCGCTACTTTCCAGATTCCGCAGGAAATTCGCTCCAAACGGCGGGTGTCCATCGGCATGAAATGGTTGATTCGTTTCGCACGGGAGCGCAGCGGCAAAGGCTTCACCGAAAAATTGGCAAGCGAGCTTATCGCCGCAAGCAAGGGCGAAGGTGCTGCCGTGAAAAAGCGGGAAGACACGCACCGCATGGCAGAAGCCAACAAGGCTTTCGCTCACTTCCGGACTTAATCACATAGCCTTTTGAGGTCAGCGCAATGCTCAGTATTGCTTGGCGGAGAGGTGGTTTTTGGACAAGGAAAAGGAAATCAAGACAAAGACAGGAAAGAA
>CAZHLB010000731.1:0-3848 GCA_964533005.1 uncultured Saprospiraceae bacterium | reverse complement strand
GACGGTTCCTCTGCGAGGATGACAAAAGCGACTTGCAGACGGCACACCAGACAGGACGGTTCCTCTGCGAGGATGACAAAAGCGGCTTGCAGACGGCACACCAGACAGGACGGTTCCTCTACGAGGATGACAAAAGCGACTTGCAGGCGGCACACCAGACAGGTCGGTTCCGCCTGCGGCGGATGACAAAAGCGACTTGCAGGCGGCACACCAGACAGGTCGGTTCCGCCTGCGGCGGATGACAAAAGCGACTTGCAGGCGGCACACCAGACAGGTCGGAAACATGATGCTTGAAAATTCGGGGCGACTCATGTTAAACTAAGGTCTCACCTTCAAGGGGGGATGAGCGTAAGATTAATTGGAACACGGTTTTATCGCTACCGCCCCCATCGCCCACTCCTTGCCCGTGTCGTTGGAAATCCATGGGATGCTGGTGCTGGCATTGCCCTCGTCATAGGCTCCTCCGCCTGTCAATTCACCCGTTTGGTTTTGGCTCCAAAGCTGGGTTTGCCCTCCGCCGGCGGTTGCTCCGAGCGCATCTTTTATGGCTACCACATCGAAAACCAGTTCACCCACTGCGGAAGAGACGGTCATTGACGGATGCCCGGTGCTGCCGCTCGACGAGCTAAAAGCGCCCAACGGCGTGGTTTGGTCAACCCCTTCGAAAGTGGTCACGCCCACCACCATGCCCGTCGTGGATGTGTTCAAATTGACCGTCACGTTGGCAGTGCCCGTAGCCGGGGCAACCAATCTCCAAATCTCCACCCGCACCTCCCCGGTGGGGTCGTTTTGCGCTCCCACAAACGTCAAAGACTGCCCGCCGTAAGTGGCGGAACTGACGAAACGGTTGTTGCCTCCACGTTTTAAGGAAACTCCCACCAGCATCAGGCGATTGCTGCCGCTTCCCGTCACATGCGATTTTACGAGGGAGGTCACATCCTTTCCTTTCACGGAGCCTGTGGCGTCCATGAGCAGGTTGCAGGAGGTGCTTGCGCTTCCTCCCAGGGTCACGAAAGCCATGTTGAGGTCGTTGGTGGCGACCGGGTCAACCCTGTCCAAACTGGTTTCCGGGGAGGTCAAATACAGCGGCTTCGTGTTGGTATTCAGCAGAAAACTGATGTTGTCCGAGCAAGACTCTCCGAATTCCGGGTCGGTGAAAGAGGTGCTGAGTGCCTGCGTCCCTTGCACGAAAATCGTCCCATCCTCCACCTGCCCGCCCGCCGAAGGCGAGGAGTTGACGCAGCCCCTGAAAATGGCAGTGTTCACGCCCGTTTCAATCAGGTTGATGGTCTCCCGGTCGCCGTTGTTGTCGTTGAAAATGGTGATGGCAAAGAAGTCCACCAGCGTGGCGCTTTCGTTCAGGTCGTCGTCCTGCACCTGCACGCAGACCTGGTTGCCTTCGGCATAATTGCCTACCGTCGAGCCGCCACCGTCGGTGAACGACAGGTTGCAGTTGTCAGAAGTCGAGCCAGATTGTATCACAGGGATGACCACGTCGCTGACTACGGTTTTGCAAGGCACGGTGACGATGGAGGAGAACTCGTTGAGGATTTCGTCGAACAAGGGCGGCTGCGAATTCACCGTCGTTTGGAAGCTAATCGTGTAGGTCGAATTGATGGGAATGCTCGGGATGACATAGCCCAATTCATCCACCGGGAACGGGCTGCCGCTCGTGTTGTCCGGTAGCAGGCTGGCGTTGAAATAAGTCGTGTTCGGCACGTAAGTCACCTCGGACGGCAGTTGGTCGAGGACGGTCAGACCGAGCACCGGGGCGTTGCCGGAGTTCTTCAGGTGGAGGGTAAAAGTGACGACGTCGCCCGGGTCAACCAGCCCGTTGCCATTGAGGTCGGTGCTGTGAACGTAGTCCTTCCAGCCAAAAATCTTGCGAATGGGCGGCACGGTCGTGCCGAGGTCGAGGTAGGGATTGCCGGGCAAAGCAGTCGCCGGGTCTTGCCCCCAAGCCACCGAAATCAAAGCGCCGTCGAGGGTGTAGAGGTACATGCCCGTCTGGTCTTTATCAGGGTCGAACACCCGCTTCGATTCGTAGGAGGTCAGTGCGTAAGCCACGTTGTATTTGTTCCCCGCCGGGTCGGTCAGGGGGCCGGTGGCAGGATTGCCGTCGTAGTCCACGTAGAGCGTGGTCGGCTGGCTGGCGATGACCCAGGCAGGCTGCCCGTTGCCGGAAAGGTCGGCGCTGCCGGGACCCCAGCCGATGACGGCGGAAACGGACAGGTAGCTTTCCGGCACGAGGTTGTAGCCCCAATCGTGGGCGTCGTGGTCAACAGGGTCGCTGTCAATGGTGCTGACCGCAAAAAAATCGTCGTTGTCGGAGTTGGTGTAAAAATGAGCGCCCGACAGCATCGGCATCGCATAGCGGTAAGTGCCTTTCGACGCTACGCTGAATGAGCCTGTGCCTGCTTTGGTAGCGTAGTTCACCGTGATGGCGTAAGTGTTGGGATTGTAAATGAACACGTGCGCCGGGTTGGCGGCGTCCGTCGTGCCGACGGGGGCGAAGTAGCTGTTGTCCCATTTTTCCAGCGGAAAAAGCGTGAACCAGCGGCTTTCGTACAAGCCGCCCAAATCGCCCGTCAGCAAATGAGCCTGCACGGCTTTGGTTGCGGTAATCTTCGTTCCCGAATTGACGCCGCCGTTCATTTGGTAGGTCTCGCCTTCGCTTAGGTTTTTGGTGATGTTGGGCGAGCCGTTGCCGTCCGTGTCAATTTGGACGACGGTGTTGTTTTCCACCGCCATGACCGACAGGGAAGTGTACTCGAACATCTGGTCGGAGGCAGTATTCTGACCCAGCGGCACTTCAAAAGTTTTGCCGTAGGCATTCACGTCCAGAATGTCCACCGCTTCAGAAAGCACGGGTCCCGGCGCCGCCGACCAAGCCGCCCTCGACAGCGCCAGTTGGTGGCTGACCACAAGCTTGTCCCTGCCGTCGAAGAAAAACTGGCTTGCGTTGCGAGGTATCGGGATGGTGTTGTCCAAAGCCACCACGTTGCCCGCATTCAACTGGTCGGTGGCAAAACCAGGCGGCTTGCCGTTGGCGTTGTTGCCGTCGCCCCAAATCTGCGTGGTGCTTTGCGTGGGGCTGAAAATATTTGCCTCGTAGCCGTCTTCCCAATGGTCGTAATAAAGCAAAGTGCCGTTTTCCGTCGCCGAAATGGAAATGACGCTGCGCACGCTGCTGCTGATGGCGTCGCCGTAGTAATCCGTGAATTTTTTATTGAAAACGTGGATGTTCGCTTCCGGCAGGGGGATGTAGTATTTCTCGTAGGTCGTGCTCAAGGCGTGGAAGACGGTGTAAAAACCTGCCTTCGTGCAGCCGTTGGCATCCGTCACCGTCACACCGTAAGTGCCTGATATCAAGCCCGAAATATCCTGCGTCGTCGCCCCGGTCGTCCAGAGATAGTCGTACGGCTGGACGCCGCCGCTCACGCTGAGGTTGACTGCGCCGTTGGCGTCGCCGTAGCAATTGGAGTGAGAAACTTCCGCCGACAGGTCGAGCACGTAGCCGGGAGCAACCACGTAAGAACCTGTTGCCGAGCAGCCATAGGTGTCCGACACCGTCACTGAGAAAGTGCCAGCCGTCAGCCCGGTCGGGTCGGCGACGGTGCTGCCATTCGACCAACTGTAGGCGTAGGGAATTTTGCCTCCGGTGACGGTCGTGTTGATGGCGCCTTCGTTGCCGCCTTGGCAAATGGGGGGAGTTGTTGTTCCGCTTAGATAAAGCCTGCAATCGGGGTCGTTGCAGTCCGTCAACCCGTCTCCGTCGTTGTCAATGCCGTCGGTGCAGATTTCGACGCAGGCGCCGATGTTGACCGTCACGTTGTCGGTGGCGGTGC
>CAZHLB010000730.1:0-3851 GCA_964533005.1 uncultured Saprospiraceae bacterium | reverse complement strand
CTATTGGTTTGAAAATCAGGAAAATTCTTGTAGGCACATCGGTTTTTTTTGAGCAAATTTTTTTAAAAAAATGACACAAAAAACACCGCTCTCCGAATCAGACCACTTCAACGACGCTCACTCCCCCACCCTTTTTGACAACCCTGATTTGCGCTGCAATCCGCTCTTTCAACTCCTTCACGTGCGAAATCACCCCGATGGTTTTGCCCGTCGCCTGCAAGTTTTCCAGCGTAGAAATGGCAACGTCGAGCGACTGGTCGTCCAGCGTGCCGAAGCCTTCGTCAATGAAAAGTGAGCGGATGTTGGCATCTCTGCCCGCCAAATCGGACAATCCAAGCGCAAGGGCGAGGCTGACCAAAAAACTTTCGCCGCCCGAAAGCGAGTGCATCGAGCGCACATTTTCAGCTTGGTAAATGTCCACGATGTCAAGTTCGAGGTCGTCGCCGAGGCGTTTGCGGATGCGGTAGCGACCGGACAGGCTTTTCAGATGGGTGTTGGCAAGCTGCACGAGTTTTTGCAAGGTCAAACCCTGGGCAAAGCGGCGAAATTTGCTGCCATCCGACGAGCCGATTAGGTCTTTCAAAGCTGCCCACCGGACGTAGGTTTTCTTTTGATTTTCAATCTGTTGTGCCAGGTTTTCCGCTTCCTCCCGGAGTTTGTCTTGCTCCGAAATTTGCTGTTTCAAACTGCCGATGGTCTGCTGGATGGACTGGAAATTTTCTTCCAGCGCCTCAGACTCCGCCTGCAATTCTTCGAGTGTTTTTGAGCCTTTTGTCGCCTGTCGCAAGCCGGTCAATTCTTTTTCGAGGCTCTGCTGCGCCTGCCGGAATTCAAGTTCTTGTTTGCGCAGATGAGCCTCCAAATCAGCGAGTTGCGCCGCTTTTTCTTCCGGCAAAATGGCTGAACGAAGCTGTTCCAGATTATCAAAACCCGCTTTTTCAATTTTCAAATTCAGGTCGGCGAGGA
Source organism: uncultured Saprospiraceae bacterium (assembly GCA_964533005.1). Classification (GTDB taxonomy): domain Bacteria; phylum Bacteroidota; class Bacteroidia; order Chitinophagales; family Saprospiraceae; genus UBA6168. The sequence goes on along the minus strand of CAZHLB010000730.1, from coordinate 2,885 downwards.
TTTCTGCCTGCACTTTTTTGCTGATTTCCAGGCGGTCGAATTGGGCTTGTAGAGAAAGCTGGCAGCGGGAAACTTCGAGCCTGATTTTTTCAGCCTCGCTGCGGGCGGCAGAAAATGCCTGCTCCATTTTATCCAATTCCGCCCAAAAAACAGTCCGCTCAGCCGCCACGTTTTTGTCGCCAAAAAGTTGATGGCGCTCGGCTTTCAAGGCATTCAATTTTTCTTCCTCAGTCGCCCATTCGGCTGATTGCGCAGCGTATTTTTTTTCAGCATCCGCCAGCGTTAGCTCAGTTTGGCGAAGGGATTGTTCGGTCAGTTCCAGGTTGCGGTGGGTTTGAGTTTCCTGCGTTTTTTGAGAAAGCCATTGCTGTTCTTTTTGGCTCAATTCGTCAAACATGCCATTGGTCTGACCCAGGACGAAGCGGTAGCCGTACTTCGCCACAAGGCTGTTCAACTCCTCGTTCAGCGAAGCAAATTTTGACTGCAAGTCGTTGAGAATGTGCTCGCTATGTTTCAGGTTCTGTTCGGCTTGCAGCAGTTCAAATTCCGTTTCCCGCACTTGCCGGGTCAGTTTTTCCACCTCTTTTTCCTGTTTCTCAATTTTCCGGTGCAGTTCAAGCAGACTTTCACGAGTGGATTTTTGGTCGGCAAGCAATTGCTCGAAAGCCGCCAGTTTTTCAGTCACCCAGCCGCCGCCGACCCCTTCGCTGTCTTCCCAGGTGGAAAACGGAAAGGCATCCTGGAATTTCCGCTCGCACTCGATGACTTGCAAACGCAACTTGTTCAGCAAGTTACCCTGGTGATTTTGCTTGGATTGGACTTCAAAATTTCTTTGCAGCAAGGCATTTTTTCTCGCCTCGACTTGCTCCACCGCCAGTTTCGCCGCTTCAAATTCCCGCTTCGCATCGCTCACGAATGGCTTGAAATCATGCTCCCGAAATGGATGATGGATTGAAAAACAGAGCGGGCAAGGCTGCCCGTCTTCGAGCGTCGCCCGGTCGTCCGAGTAGCTTTCGATTTTTTGCTGCTGGTGAAAAACGGCTTGCTTGAATTGGAAAAGGTTTTCCATTGCTTCCTTCTCTTCGGTGAGCATAAGCATCTCAAAATCAATGGTTTCCTGTCGAAGTTCGAGGGTATCGAGGTCGTCGCCGACCTCTGCCAATTGCTCCAAAATCTGCCGGTATTCCTGGTCGAAGGCTTGCAGTTGGCGGAAGTTTTTTTCCTGGGCGGCGAGGTTTTCGATGTCTTTGTTCAGCTTTTCAAGCAAATCCTGGCGGGTGGTGGCGTAGGCTTCGGGAGCTTCCCGGTTGAAAAGCTGGGTGCTTTTTTCAAGTTCAGCTTCGGCATTTTGGAGGTCTTTGCGGGCTTGGGCAGCTTTCAGCCTGGCGGTTTCGAGGTTGGTTTGGAAAGAATTTCGCTCTTGCTCTGCGGTATTTTTGGTTCGAAGGGTTTCCCGCAATTGAGCACGAAAAAGCAGGATGGCAGGCAAGTCTTTGGTCAATTCGGTGAGTTTGGTGTTTTCCCGAAGCCAGATTTCGAGGGCTGCGTGGCTTTGGCGAATTGCGGCAAGCTGGTTTTCGAGGTCAGTCTTGCGCACCCTGTTTTTTTCGATTTCTGCCGTCCGTTCTGCCAGGTCTTTTTTGCCTTTTTCAAATGCCGCCTGATTCATTTCGATGGAAGCGTCGAGGGCTGCCGCCTGCTCGAAAAGTTGAAGTTTCTGAGGTCGCAAAACCTTGATTTCCTTCAAGTTGAGCTTTGTTTCCTGATGCGTCCGGTTGGCATTTTCTGCCTGAATTTGCAGGGTCGCAAGCTCCTTTTCAAGCCTGTCAGTTTCTTCGCTAACCGAAAAAATCTCAGCCGTTTTGTCGTTGAGGCGGTGAAGTTGGGTTTGGAAGGGCAAGGTTTTGCGGTGCAGTTCCAACTGGGTGAGGTCGGTTTGCGCCTGCGTCTTTTCAATTTCCAAGGTCTCAAGTTGGGTCAAAACAGCGTTCAGTCGAGCTTCCAACTGGACGATTTGCTGGCAAATTTGCAGCGCCTTCGCCGCTTCCAGCCTTTGCTGGTTGAGTTGGCGGCTGTCGGTTTCGGCTTGTTCGAGTTGGTTTTTGAATTCGCCCAACTCCTCCTTCGTTAGCACGTGCAAGGTCTTTTGCCGGTTTCGCAGATTGAGCAAGGCAGTTTCTTCCAGCGCCGCTCGCTGGTAGGCTTTCAGCGAAAGTTCGGTGTAAATCTCAGTGCCGGTGATGCGCTCGAGCAATTCGCTACGCTCCCGGTGCGGCGCTTTCAAAAAAGCGGCAAAATCGCCTTGCGCCAGCAAAACGGAGCGGGTAAATCGAGCAAAATCAAGCCCGGTGACCTCCTCGATGAACCTATCCACGTCGCCGACTTTTCTGGCTGCCTGGATGAAAAACTCTTCTTTTTCGGCATCCCATTCTGCCACTTCCCGCACCACTTCGGTATTGTTTTCCTTCTTCGATTTCGTCCTGCGGATGTTCCATTTGGCGAGAAAACGCCTGCCTTTTGCCTCGAAAACACACTCGGCAAGCCCTTCGGTTGCGCCGTAGGAAAGCGCCTCGTAAGCCTTTCCGCCCCGGCAAATTTCGCCGTACATGGCAAGGGTCAGCGCATCCAAAATGGTCGTTTTTCCTGAGCCGGTGTCGCCGGTGATGGCAAACAAACCGCTGTCCGCCAGGGGGCTTGCGGAAAAATCAATCTCCACCTGGGTGCGAAGGGAATGGAGGTTACGAAGGAGGATTTTGTGGATTTTCATTTTTGGAAGTAAAAAGTAAAAAGGCAAAAGGCAAAAGTGAAGTAAAAAGTAGGGAAGGCAAAAGTGGCATCGTCCACTTTTGCCTTCCCTACTTTTTACTTCACTTTTGCCTTTTGCC
>CAZHLB010000729.1:0-3857 GCA_964533005.1 uncultured Saprospiraceae bacterium | reverse complement strand
TGGGACGTGGAGGTTCTCTGCGAGAATGACAAGGCGACTTGCAGACTTGCAGACAGTTGTTTCACTCAGACGCCACATGAGCCTCACTTTTGACTTCACTTTGACTTTTTACTTTTTACTTCAAAATTCATCGCACCAGGTCAATGTACCCATTCAAAACCTCCTGCGACGCAACCGTCCCTGACACCCGCTGCTCGAAAACCTTACACATATAATAGTAAGTGCCCGCCGGCAAATCCTTGCCTTTCAAATTTTCACCAGTCCAGTTGATATTCGGGTCATTGGTTTTGAAAACCAATTCGCCCCAGCGATTGAAAACCTGCAAGTCCACCGCCTCGATGAAGCAGAACGGGAAGGGCGTGTATTGGTCGTTGCGACCGTCGCCGTTGGGCGTGAGAGTGTTTGGCAGATTGTAATTCGGGCAGTTGTCAACGCAGATGGCGGGGCTGAAATCACTTTCGTTGCTGAACGTATCGAGTGCAGTCACTGCGTAGCAACCGGCGATGCCTCGTTCCGGCTCATGAAGGAAAATCGTGTCGCCAGCCTCGCCCACGTGAGCGATGAGCGTGAATTCGTCGCCTTCGATGGCGGCGTAATAAATATTGTAGCCCACCACGTCGTCCGTTTCTTCGCAAAGCGTCATCGGATTCACCCAGGAAAGGTTGTTGTTCAACTCTTCCGTTAACTGGCAGCGGATGTTGTCGTTGCAGATGTTGCGAACCGCAAGTACAGGCGGGCAGGGAGGCACGTTGTCCACCGGGATGGCGCAGGTTTCCTGGGAGAGATTGACCAGCGGCGACGGCAGTCCGGCAATGCCGTACGAGCCGTAAGTTTTCACGTAATAGCAATATTCCCGCCCGTTGATTAAGCCTTTGTCGGCGTAAAAAGTATCCTGCACGGTGGCGAGGGAATCCCACTGCGGCGCAAGGTCGTGCTTGCGAAAAATGGTGTATTTCGTGTTCACCCAGGGCACTTCGGCTTTCCAGGAGAGATTGTTCCGGTTGTCGGTCGGCGCAATTTCGAGGAAAACGGAGGAGGCGGTTGGCGAGTAACCAAGCGGGTTTTGCTCGTTTTTCACGAAAAAAGCGATGCGGTAGGTGTGGGCTTCTCCTTGCGTGTTCAGCCCGGTTTGATGGATGAATTCGCTTTGCGTCAATTGCCAGTAAGTCGGGCTGGTGAAAGTGGCGAGCGTTTCAAAATTGGTTCCGCCAAAGCCTCTCGCCCACTGCACTTCGTAGCGATAGGGCCCGTGATTGAGCAAAGTATCGAGGTCGTCAGCAAGCGGTTTCATCCATTTGACTTCGATGCGACCGTTGTTCGGCGAAGTTTCCAGCACGCTGACGTTGGTGATGAGCGGCACGTCCCTGCTCAGTTGAACGCAAATTTCCTCGCTCGGTAGGCTTTCCACAAAATTGTACGGCTGCCCGGAATCGGTGCGCTTGGCGAACCTCGCCAGGATGCGGTAGCAATAGGTGCGCCCCCGTTCCACGTCGTTGTCGGTGTACTGATACCTGCCGTTGACTTCGGCTTTGGTATTGGCAATTTTGACGTAGCCTTTGCCGTCCAAGCCAGGGTCGTCGCATTCCACCGGGAACGGGTTGCTGCCTTCCCGCCGCCAGACGGAGAAGCCAAAAAAGTATTCGTCCGCTGCGGCTTCGCACTGGTAAGGTTTCAGCCAGGAAATTTCGATGCGCTGCGAACTGGGCTTCGCTTTCACGTCGGCAGGTGGGGGCCCGACGACTTTGATGCGGACGTTTTTCGAGGTTGCCAAGCCCGACGAATTGGGAATGGTTTGGAGGAAAAAATCGTCCACCGCTTTAAAAACCACATTGTATTCGAGGTCGGAAATGTGCTCGCAGGTAGTTTGCCAGCGGAAAGTCTTCGTCACCGGCTGCGTCTGGTAGTCAACGCTGTCGGGATGCCAGTTGCCAGGGTTGTCTGCTGGGCTGTACTCCAAAATAAATGGGCTGCCGATGGCGGAAAGCTTGAGTTTATCACCCAGGTCAGGGTCGGTTGCAGTCACGTCGAACTCGACCACGTTGCCTGCAATGACGCATATTTCTTCCTCGGTCTGAACCACCGGCGCATGGTTTTCCTCGCAATCAAAAACCAGGATTTGCATGTCTCGCACGGTAGTGTCAATTGGTACCCCGTTCCGCCAAGAAATGATAATCATGGCGACATTGTACTCGCCCTGCACCTGCGGCGTCCCCACAGCCATGCCAGAACTGTCAAGCTTTCCCCAAGTCAAAGTTCCGGTGACTCGGTTTAGGTCAAGGCAACATCCTCCATTTCCATTCACCATATGCGGATAGGTGTAATTGGGAACCTGAACGCCAGTAGATTGATAAGGCTCAATTAGCTGATACGTCAAACTATCCCCATCTGGGTCGTACGAGCCGGTATGGTGAACAAACGGCTGCCCAATGCAAGCATAATCAATGGGCGGATTGAGCAACTGCGGCGTACTGTTGCAGCCTTGAAACTGTCCGCCGTAAAGTGTATATGTCGTTTGCAGGTGGAATTGCACATTTTCCGAACCCGGTGGATTTACATTAATGATGCCCCCGTTGCGGTTTGGGTCGGTCATCGAAATCCAATATTTGCCAGGACCCGGAAGGGTATGAAAAACAATGTAAACATTGCATTTAATGTCGTTGCCCTTCGTAATACCCTGGGGTGGGTTGCCTGGTCCATTCGAGCGAGGTACTGCCATGCAAAATTCATTTGGGTTTTGAGCACTCCCAAAACAAACCGTCAGCGTGTCCCGGTCAGCCGCCACGCTACTGGCTTTGGTGTAAGTATAGACCGTGACTTTGACCGTGTTGCTGTTGCAACCGCCAATTTGCTCGACAACAATTTCACCTGCCCGGTTGTGCGTGGCGAAGGCAAAAGGAAGGCAAGTCAACACGAAAGAAAAGGCGAGGAATGAACGTAAACTGGTTTTCATAAGCCAATGATTGAAAAGGTTTCAGTCGTACAATTTGCGAGAGTAATATTTGGAAAAAGCGTTCCCAAAGTAAGTTGAAAATGCCGGGAAATGCGAGCCAAATTTCGAGCAATGGTCGGCTTGGTGACTGGTGATTGGTGATTGGTGATTGGTGATTGGGACGCCCCAATCACCAGTCACCAATCACCAATCACCAACTTACTTGTAATCAAGTATCGAAAGCTGCTGTTCACAAAAATCAAAATCCACCTCCACATTCGACGCCACGACCACCAGCCGCCCGGCTGCAAAACGCTCCACCAACTGCCGATACCAAACGATGCCTTGCTTGTCCAAATTCGTCGTCGGCTCATCGAGCAGAAGGAGCGGGGTTTCCGAGCAAAAGGCAAGCGCCAGTTTGAGCCGCTGTTTCATACCAGAAGAAAAATGGCGCACTTGTTTGTCTTTCGCTTTTGAAAATGCCAAGAAGTCGAGCAGGTCTTTCGGTCGAAGACCCTGGCGGAAAGGTTTGAAACGCTCGTGAAAATGCAAGGCTTCGAGCAAGGTCAATTCTTCAATCAATTCGATGTATGGCGCTGCAAAACTCATGCGGCGATAGACTTCATCTACCGCTATTTTTTTGCCGCCTTCGACAAATTCAACCTTCCCTTTCGATGGCGACAAATGACCGGAAAGCACTTTGAGCAAGGTGGATTTGCCGCTGCCGTTGGGCCCCGTCAGGGCGTAGGATTGACTGGCATTGAACTGATAATCAACGTTTTTGAAAATCCAGTCGTAGTTGTAGCGTTTGGAAACTTGATGGAAGGAAACCTGCATGATTACGGTTTTTTTTGTCACCGCCTTTGGCGAGGACTGAATTCGGCTTCGCCAGGAAATCCAAAATCACAAAGCAATCATTCAACCCTAC
>CAZHLB010000728.1:0-3864 GCA_964533005.1 uncultured Saprospiraceae bacterium | reverse complement strand
GATTAACCACATCAACCCTTATCAACTTTGCACAAAACCTATTGGCGTGAAGTATAGTATTTCGCCCATTTCATCAATCGAAATTAACCTCTACATTGCCGCCTCTTTCCGGCTGCTCACTCGCAAGAAGGCTACACTTCCAGAACTACACGCAATCTCTCGGAGGCTTTCACCTGCTACTCACTCGCAAGAAGACTACGCTCCCAGTTTCCCATTTCGATTTTGACTTGAACAATCTCATCCCGGCAGGGTGCTGCCCATTTTGGGTGGTTCGTTGCGCGGGAGTTTCATTTTTCACCAATTCATATCGTGCAATGAAAAAAGCAAAGACTCCACTGCTTGCCTTTTTGCAAAAGGCTTATCAAATCGCCGCTGCCTCCACAAAAAAAGGAGCGCCACCCGCTGACGAACTGCTCGACCAAGCCAAAGAACGGGCTTGGACTCGCCGTAAATTCCTCGAAAAAAGCGGCAAGGCTGCCGTGCTGACCGGCATGGGCGGCTGGCTGGCGGGCTGCAACAAAGAAGGCGCTCTTTTGTCCAACCTCGGCGGGGACGAACTGACCGGCTCGGCAAAGAAAAAAGGCAAGAACGAAGCGAAAATCGCCATCGTCGGCGCAGGCATTGCCGGGCTTCATGCTTTGCATACTTTAAAACAAGGGGGCGTGAACAACGTCACTTTGTACGAAGGCTCGGAGCGGGTCGGCGGGCGAATCATGACGGCAAGCAACGTGATGGCGCCTGGTCTGAAAACCGAATTCGGCGGCGAGTTCATTGACACCAGCCACGACGACATGTTGAATTTGGCAAGCTACTTCGGCTTGACTTTGCTCGACACGCAGGCTTCCTCGGAGCAGTCGCTCATCAAAGACGCCTACTTTTTCAACGGTCAACACTACACGCTGGCGCAGGTAATCGCTGAGTTCGAGGTGATTGCGCCGCAAATGGAATCAGACATCGCTCAACTTTCCAACAACATCACCTATTGGAATCACTCTGCCGCCGACGTGTTTTTCGACAACCAGTCCATTTCGACTTACCTCACCAGCATCGGCTGCTCCGGCTGGCTCAAAGAATTGCTCGAAGTGGCTTACGAAACCGAGTACGGCTTGTCCCCAACCGTGCAATCTTGCATCAACCTGCTTTTCCTGATTTCCACCGACACCTCCGGCGGTACTTTCGACATTTTTGGCGACAGCGACGAGCGGTACAAAATCGCAGGCGGCAACCAGCAAATCGTGGATTTGCTCGCAGGTTTGTACCCCAGCCACATCGAAACGGGGCGGGCTTTGACTGCCATCGGCAAACAAGGCGACGGCTACCTGCTCCACCTCTCCGGCTACGGGCAGCCTAAAAAATTCGACTACGTGCTGCTCACCCTGCCGTTTACCATCCTCCGGAACATTGACATCCAGTTCACTTTGCCCACCTGGAAACAAAACGCCATCGACAACCTCGGCTACGGCACGAACGCAAAACTGATGCTCGGCTTCACCGACCGCCACTGGCGTGGACTTGGCTACACGGGCTATTTGTTCACGGACAACGGGGTACAAACTGGCTGGGACAACTCGCAAATGCAGGCGGGCAACACGGGACCCGGCGGCTTCACGGTGTACGTCGGCGGACAAACAGGCATTGACATCGGAAGCGGCACGGCGCAAAGCCAGGCAAGCAATTACCTGCCTTTGCTCGACCAAATGTTTCCCGGAATGCAGGCGAAGTACAACGGCAATGCCGCCCGTTTTCATTGGCCCAGCTATCCCTGGTCGCTTTGCAGTTATGCCTGCTACACGACCGGGCAGTTCACCACCGTTTCGGGCGCAGAAAGGAAAACAGTGGACAGGCTGTATTTCGCCGGGGAGCATTGTAGCTGGAATTTTCAGGGCTACATGAACGGCGCTGCGCATACCGGACGGGAAGCAGCAGAGGAAATTCTTGACGATTTGAGCTGATTAATCTGAGCAATAAACACATTGACGCACGTACAAACAGAGGAGGCTGCCAGTGGGCAGCCTCCTCTTTTATGTTCCAATCTGCGGCGTTTTTACTTTTCCTACAAGCCGAAAGCCAGCCCCACCGTAGTGTGGACGTTCCGGTTGGAAGCGTCACCGCCATCGGTAAGGTTGGTCAAACCATACGTGTAACCGGCGTCAAAATTGAACCACATCATTTCACTCATGCGGATGTTGATGCCCAAGCCGCCGAGCAAACCCACGTCCCAGTGGTCGAACACGTCCCTGGAATTGTTGATGATGACTTCGCCGTTTGGCTTGAACTCCGTCTCGCCGCCAGTCAGGTACCCGAAAGTGGGACCCACGAAAATTTTCGGGCGGAACTGGTCGCCCAGGTCACGGAAGAAAATGATGCCTTTGAGCGGGACACGGATGTAATTCAATTCCGTTTTCACCTGCGCTCCTGCCACGTCTTGCTTCACGCCTTCCCTGGAATAAAAGGCGCCCAGCCCGATGCCCCAGTTGTTGACGTTGCTGTACGTCAGTTGAAGCCCTGCCAGAGCGCCCCATTTGCGCTCCATGGCATTGTCGTCCATTTCAGAGACCCAAGAGTAGTTAGCGCCAACGGCGGGACCGAACGAAAGGGTGCTTTGCGAGAAAACCGCACTGACGCTCACGGTTAAAAACAGGATGAACAATAGCTTTTTCATGGCTTGGTAATTTTTGGTTTAACATGAAATCAAGCCTGTGCGCCTCCCTCGTTTTCCGAAAAACACAAGCACGCAACCCAGAAAACCAGGTAGCTCGATGCATTTCGGAAAGTACAGGGAAGCGAATACAGACAGGATTTGATTGCCCAACTTCTGTGGGCGACGCTTCTAAAACTTGACAATTGGGCAAATGTTTAACCGGCAAGGTTTAGCCATTATTAAGTTTTTGGCTCATGTCGGCTTTGGGAGAAAGTGTCGCCAAACTCCAGTTTGGCGAAGGGAGTCACCGCCAAACTGGAGTTTGGCGGCACGGAGGCTTCACTCAAAACCGACATGCGCCAAATTTTTTTTCACCGATTTAGCCACTGCTTAAACTCAGCCACCCGCTCCCGGCTCACCACCTCCGCCTCCTCGCCCGGCAACAAAAGCTCCACTTTCAAGCGGCTGTTGAACCAGTTGGAAATCTTGCCGATGGCGTCCGCCCGCACCAGCATCCGCCGGTTGATGCGGAAAAATTGGCGAGGGTCGAGGCAAGCTTCGAGCTGGTCGAGCGTGTATTCGACGATGTGTTTTTTGCCGTCGAAGCATTTGGCGAAGGCGATTTTGTCTTCCGAAAAAAAACAGGCGATGTCAGCGACGGAGAGGTGAACCAAGTGCTGCCCTGATTTTACCAGAAACCGCTCCCGGTAGGTTGGCTGGCGCAAAGCGGTTTGCATCATTTGCTGAATGCTGCCAAAATCGAACGCCTCTTGCTTGCGAAAAAACCGCTCGTATTTTTCCAGCGCCCGCACCAGTTCTACAGGTTCGATGGGTTTGAGCAGGTAATCCACGCTATGCACCTTGAAAGCTTTGAGTGAATATTGGTCGTAAGCCGTCGTGAAAATCACCGGCGAGCGGACTTCCGTTTTTGAAAAAATGTCGAAGCTCAAGCCGTCTGCGAGTTGGATGTCCATGAAAATCAAGTCGGGCGCAGGGGAGTTGGCGAGCCAGGCGGCAGCCGATTCCACCGAGTCGAGTGTGGCGAGGATGCGCCCTTGCGGGCAATGCGTTTCGAGCAGGCGGGCGAGCAGCTTGGCGGCGGGGAGTTCGTCTTCGATGAGGAGGATTTTCATAAAAAGCCTGATAGAGAGCGGTGTTTTTGAAAAGATTTTGGCTCATGTGGCGTCTGAGTGAAACACCTGTCTGCAAGTCTGCACGTCTGC
>CAZHLB010000727.1:949-3870 GCA_964533005.1 uncultured Saprospiraceae bacterium | reverse complement strand
ACCCCTCAGGTACCTCCCCCAGCCACGCAACCCCCCAATCCTTAAGCTTCACCTTCCCCTCCAAGCCACGGGTGACGGCACGGGCGATAAGCGCCTGCCGCTTCTCCGCCATCAGCACCAGCAGGCGTTTTTTGGCGGCGATGAGGGTGTCTATATGGGCGGTCTCCCGGTCGAGGTAGGCGGCGATGCGGCGTTGGGTTTCAATTGAGGTGGTTTTGATAAGAATATCCCCTAACTCAGAAGAATTGACAGCCGGATAGCTGACGCCAACGGAACGTTTTTCTACTTCAGAAAGAAATGAGTTTTCACGCAAAGCGTATTTGCAAAAACCCATGTCCAATTCATTTGGCATTGGGCGAACTACTGCAAAACCAGTTGATACAATCAGGTTTAAAGGTGGGTTTTCAATTGGTGCAATTGCTTGAAGATAAGTGCGCACGGTTGAGATAATGACATCACCATTCTTTACAATCCTTCTTGCCCTGCTTGGCGCATTTTCAAAACGGTAGGTAGTTGGAGCTTCGGCAATGCCAGTTGAATCAACGTTCCCAATATCAATGTAACTTATTTCCAAGTCAGGGTCGGTATTTTCGGGCAAAGCTTCGTCATTGATAGTAGCGAGGTACTTCAAACGCTTAGTTGTCCAAGTATTTCGAGTTAGATTACTCATTCCGTCACCTCTTTTAATAACCTCAAAATCTCATCCTCCACCTCCTTCAATTCCCTATCAATCACCGTTAAATCCCTCGGCGGCTGGTAGGTGTAGAAATGGCGGTTGAAATTGATTTCATAGCCCACTTTGTCCTTGCTACGGTCCATCCAGGCATCGGGCACATGGGGCAGTACCTCCCGGCGGAAGTATTCGTCAATGTCCTCTTTCAGCGGGATGTTCTCGAAATCCCGCAGGTCGGCATCGGGTTCGTAGTCGTTTTTGCCTTTCAGCACCTTGGCGGCGGCGGGGTCTTTGTGCGTGAACACATCCCGGAACAGCTTGTGCTCGGTGGCTTTCCATTTCAGTTTAAGCAGCTTTTTGATGCGTTTTTCCGTGTCGTTCCAGTCGAGGAGGGGTTCCCGTCCCAGTGTTTTATCAATGGCTTGAATATCGTCCAGCAAGTGGGGCAGGGCATCGAGGAAGCGGGCTTTGTCGTCGAGGGTCATTTGGTAGCGCAGGCGCAAGGGGCGCTCGACCGTAACACGGGTATAGCCGAAGTCGGAGTTGACGAAAATTTTCGAAGTTTTGGACTCGGTGAACTGGTCATACATCTTTACGATGTCGCCGATTTGGTCAATGCCGTCCTCCTCTTTCTCTCCAATCTTCCGGCGCTTGCTGCCCAGGCTCCGGCGCATGGAGATGTACTGCTCCCGTGCGTCCACCAATTGGATTTTGCCTTTGCGCCGCTTCTCTTTTCGATTGGTCACAATCCAGACATAAGTACCGATGCCCGTGTTGTAAAACATCTGCTCCGGCAGGGCGACCACGGCTTCCAACCAGTCGTTTTCGATGAGCCAGCGGCGGATATTGCTCTCCCCGCTGCCAGCGCCGCCCGTGAACAGGGGCGAGCCGCTGAATACGATGGCGAGGCGGGAGCCGAATTTCTGCGCTTTCTCGTCCACAGGTTCCCGTTTGTCCCACATGTGCTGGAGGAAGAGCAGCGCCCCATCGTTCACCCTTGGCAAGCCTGCACCGAATCGCCCAGCATAGCCCTGTTTTTCGTGTTCCCGTGTGACTTGGCTTTGCTGCTTTTTCCAGTCCACCCCAAATGGTGGGTTGGAAATGAGGTAGTCGAAACGCTCCCCGTGGAATTGGTCGTCAATCAAGCTATCGCCAAAGCGGATGTTCTCGCCTGTTCCGTTGTGCGCCACTTCCTTGATGAGCATGTCGCTGGCGGCGGTGGCGTAGGCTCGTTTGTTGTAGTCTTGTCCGTAGGTGTAGAGCTGGGCTTTGTCGTGGTGGTCTTTCATATAGCCTTGGGCTTCCGCCAACATGCCCCCCGTGCCGCAACAGACGTCGAGCATGGTGCGCACTGTGCCAGCCTTGGAGAGCAGGTTGTCATCGTTGATGAAAAGCAGGTTGACCATAAGCCGGATGACCTCCCGTGGCGTGAAGTGGTCGCCCGCCGTTTCATTTGCCAATTCGTTGAACTTGCGAATCAGGTGCTCGAAAATCAAGCCCATGTCGGCGTTGGAAACGGTCTTGGGGTGCAAGTCCACATTGCTGAACTGCGAAACGACGAGGTACAGGATATTGGCTTCGTTCATCTTCTCGATTTCCTTTTCAAACTCGAAATAGTCGAAGATGCGGCGGACGTTGGAGGAGAAGCCGTTGATGTAGCTGACAAGGTCTTTGGCAATGCTATCAGGTGCGCCTTTGAGCTTTACAAAGTCGAGTGGGGAGTGGTTGTGGAATTTCTGTCCGGAGACCTTGTTAAGCATTGTATCCATTGCTTCCCCCTCAAATTTCCCTTGCAATTCTTTGTGCCTCGCCAAGACCGCTGCTTTCGTACCTGCCAGCACAGCATCGAAGCGGCGCAAGACGGTTAAAGGCAACATGACCCGTTCGTACTGCGGTGGTCGGTAGGGTCCTCTTAGTAAGTCGGCAATCTGCCAGATAAGGTTGATATGTTCGCTATGGTTTGACATAAAGAATTTTCAAAGGGCAAGCTCAATTGATTCCCATCGAGTCCAACAATTAATGGTTTTTATTGGCGCTGCAAAGTAGTTTAGACCTTAGATATATCGCTTCCCTACATAAAACTCTGCATCTAATTTTCACCATCTCGACAGCTCCATAAACTCCATTTGCTATCGCCTGCAGTTCGGCGTACTATTTTGTCTGATAGAGAGATTTGGACACCTGCGGGAGCTTTTTCACCTGAAATGCGAGAAGGACGACCTGATGGGGGGCTACGGCGGGTGGTGGG
>CAZHLB010000727.1:0-939 GCA_964533005.1 uncultured Saprospiraceae bacterium | reverse complement strand
TCACCTGAAATGCGAGAAGGTCAAAATCTCCGCCTCGAAATTCTTCACCTCCATCTCCTTCCTCGTCAAAGCCAGCTTCGATTCCAAATAAGCCTTCTGCTTCGGTAAAAACTCGCTCGGCGAAAGTTCGGCGTCGTCGTTTTGGATGCGGGCAAGCTGGAGGGATGCCAGGAAAGAGGTGAAATATGCCTCAAGATGAAAGAAAGCCTCAATCAATATTTTTTTTGAGAAAAAACTGATGTGTTTGCTGCGTTGCCAGGGCATGCTTGAATGTAAGCCTCAAAAATGCCTCCCGCCAGCACCGAAAAATTGTTTTGCAGCAGAATGCCAACGTCCGAAGTGAATTCTACGATGGAGCCACTGTCAATCGTGGTATTGTTGGAGGTCAGGATTCCGGAAGAACTGTAGATGCCGGACATCAAGGTGCTCCCCGTCAATGTCAGGTTGGTAACGCAGTCTCCGATTCCGCTTCCGTGCAAGCTCACAATGCCGCTGATGCCGTTGGTGGCGTAAGTGCTGTCGTTTGAAAAGAATCCGCCCATCGGCTGGTATTCAACCGTGATTTGGTCATCGCCAAGCGTGGCGCCATTCGGCAATTCAATCCTGAATTTAAAGATTTCACCTGCCGAAAAACCATCTTTTTCAGGCGTCGTGGCATCATCGCCAAAGGCTGCCAGGGCAGTGTTTGCGCCATTCCATTGGATGAACCCGCCACATTTTTCCGTCCCGTTGTCATCGAAAATGGCAATGATGAAGCTGCCGTTTGGCAAGGAATTGCCATTCAAGGTAAGCACCGGGCTGGCGAAAATAATGGTGTGGTTGGAGCCGGTGTTCGTGATTGCCCCACAGGACGCCGGGTCGGACTGCGCACTCGAACAAAGCGCCGCAGCACAGCAGATAAGAAGCGAAAAGGTGGAGTTGAATGTCATGGTTGTTGTT